>CALLLS010000032.1 GCA_938008215.1 uncultured Verrucomicrobiales bacterium
AATACGCATTACATATATTGTGTGAAGTTATAAATAGTGAAAGAGTGACTACATAATGAGTGAATTTAGCTCATTCTCCGTGAGTTCAGTGAAATTTGGGCTCTGATCATCTATGGCGAGGCTATAGATGTTTTGCTTAGATTGTTGGAGCTCTATGATACGCTCGTCTATTGAGCTTTGGGAAATAAGCTTTAGAACAGATACAGATTCTGTTTGTCCCATTCGATACGCACGATCAGTGGCTTGAGCTTCAACGGCGGGATTCCACCACGGATCATAATGCACGACGATTTGTGCTTCGGTTAGGTTTAGTCCATATCCGCCAGCTTTTAAGCTAATGAGAAATACGTTATTGCCCTGAGGGTCTTTAAATTTTGAAATTTCGTCGTCTCGTTTCTTAGTGGCTCCTGTAAGCTTACTGCAACTGAAGCCCTGATCTGTGAGTTGCTTATCTAGAATGTTTAGCATTTGCGCAAACTGGCTAAAGACGATGACTTTTTTATTGTTTGCATCCGCTTCTGTGAGGATTTCCACGAGTCGCTTCGTTTTTGGCGATAGCTCATTAGAAGGTTCTGTAATCAAGCTTGGATCATTGGCGATTTGCCTGAGCCTAAGAATGGTTGTGAGCTTTTGGATAACGTTTTGTTTAATCTCTGAAGCTTTGGAGTCTTCATACTCTTTTAATACTCGCTGCGCCTCCCTTTTTTGAACACTGTTCATGAGGCAGTGCTCTACTCTGGTTGTTTTTGGCGGTAATTCAGTGAGAACTGCCGCTTTAGTTCGACGCAGTACAAAAGCATCCAGCTTAGCCTTTAAGCGCTTAGACGCCAGCGCGGAAGTGTAACCAGTAGCTTTTAGCGGCTTCACAAAACGTTCATCGAAGGATTTTTTTGACCCTAAGTATTCAGGCTTAAGGAACTGAAAGATTGCCCAGAGGTCCTTAGCGGAGTTTTCTAGAGGAGTCCCCGTAAGCGCTAACTTGTTCAGTGCGGGTTGCCTCACCAATACTTGTGAGATCTTAGAGTCAGGATTTTTAATCATGCTGGCTTCATCTAAGATGCAAAGGCAATATTTTATTATATGATGGTCAGATGCGTCTGAGAGGTATTTTGGGTAGCTCGTTATATAGAAGGTTTTATCTGAAATAGCGGGCTTTCCCTCTCTCCCTCGTATCTCTATTACAGGAGAATTCGGAAGCCATTTATTTATCTCAGCAGACCAGTTACTGATAAGTGAGGCAGGACAAACAATGAGGACTGCACCAGAGTGTTTACTTAAAAGATGGGATGCGATTGCTAAGGATTGGACTGTTTTACCCAGTCCCATATCGTCTGCTAAGAGTGCGGATTTATACTGCTCTAGGGTTTGGCTAAGCCAGTAAACCCCTTCTTTCTGATATGATCTGAGAGATTGCTGAAAAGAGACGCTTAATTGGTTTTTTTTATATAATTCATTCGTCTTATTTTTAGGCTCTTGCGTATTATTAATACCTAATTTATATAAATAATTAAGGTTGCTTTTAACTGTAGAAAATTTCTCACCAATTTGTCTCACGGAGCTATCTTGGAGGGCTTCAGAGATAAGCTCGTATTCCTTTAGTGAGAGGAGGGCTACCTTGCCATTTTTAAGCTTAAAGGACTGCTTGCCAGACTTCATGAGGCGGCTCACATCTGAAGGTTTCATCCCCTTCCCTTCAGGGGTTTGGAAGGAGTAAGAAAAGCTAATTTCAGGATCATTCTCTTGGTATGGATCAACTTTTAAGGTGAGTGCTAGATGAGTCACGTTAAGAGCAAATGCACGAAAGCTTCCTATCATGGACACCTCCCACTTCTCTTTCTCAATCTTGGGTAGCGTATAAGCGATGAATTCTTGAATTTCAGTCTCTCCTTCTAAGGTGAGACTGCTTCCTTCTTCTTGCGCGAATTCAGCTTCGTGAAGAAGCTCTAAAGCGCTGCGCTCTAGAGAAATATTTCTTATCCCTATAGTCTCCGCACTCTCGTCATATCTGATAATTTCCGTCTTCTTGGTGCTTTCAGTATTTAAGCCTAACGGGTATTTTTTGTCTCCGTAGCTAGCCTCAAGCTTCCCAATAACTTTCTTCACTGTGCCATTTAAATCCAGATGAAACTGTGGCTTCAGTGGTGTGAAAGCAGATTGAAGAAGAGAGTGGGCATCTTGCAAATTAAACCACTTCGATAAAGCTTCAGAGAGATCTAAAAATTCTACAATTGAGATCCCGAAGGCACCTTCACTAAAGAGGTCCAGAAAGAGTTTTGATACGCGCTTATCCAGACTCTCTTGAATGTTCACATGGCATCTTGATGTGTTATAAAGGACGATGTTTCTTGAATCTGGAATAAGCTCCCACCCCTCAAGGCTGGCAGCAGTTGCTGTGAGCCTATCTTTTTGGCGTGAGAAGGATAAGCTGAATCTAGTTGGGCTGATACTTGAAGTGATCTGGCTTTCTTTATATTTTATAAAAGGAGTATGAGCGTTGTATTTTAAGAGCTCTATGAATTGGTCGTTTTTAAGCTGTACTAAAGAATCTCCCTCTACTTGGTTGAGCTCCAGGGATTGAATGAGAGGTAGTAAGGAATTATTTTGAGCGGAGCTTTTTGTGACTTTGACCTTGAGGCTTATTACCTGATTCTTAATTGATTGCTCTATGTTTTGAACAAGAGAAACTGATAACGACCAAAATTTATCCTTCTTATCTGAAGCCATGGCTTGAGGCTTAATGATTTCATCCTCTTTCGCTTCACGAGCCTGTAATAATAGAGAGACTGCATGCTGGCAAAACGCAAAACTCTGCCTGTGTTCTGGGCATGTGCATACCGCGCTTAATTCGGCATCTTCCTTTTTAATTACAGTATGTGTCTTTTTTCTTCCTTCTTTAAGGATCCCAGAGACTGCATTTTCTTTGAATTTAATATTTTCAAAAAGCAATGTTTGGCTCTTCCCTTCTTTCCAGGCTTTCCATCCAGCTACGATTTGAAGCTCTTTATCCGTAAAATTTAGAATCATCGTGTTTTGGTAGTGGATTTTTCTTTTCTCCTAAGTGCAATCGGCTAGCTTTTGCGTCAATAAAACTATGCAAATCATTGCGATCGCTAATCAAAAAGGGGGCGTCGGGAAAACGACTACTTCTATTAATCTTGCTGCAGGCCTGGCAAATGAAGGGAAAAAAGTTCTCCTTCTAGACTTCGATCCGCAAGCAAATGCAACAAGCGGGATTGGGGTGGATGCTGATGAGCATGATAGCGCTTACTTAGCCTTAATAGAAGGTAAGCCTCTACAGGAACTAATTATTAAAACACGGTTCGCTTTATTAGATCTCATTCCATCAGAAATGGATCTCGCAGGCATAGAGATAGAGCTAGCCGGCAAAGAGGATCAAATTCATGCACTTAAAAACGCGCTAAAGCCTTTGAAGAATTCTTCTGATTATGACTATTGCATAATAGATACTCCTCCGAGCTTGGGAATCTTAATGACTTCTGCATTAATAGCGGCAGATGAAGTCTTAATTCCATTACAATGCGAATGGTTTGGTCTGGAGGGGCTTGCAAAAATCGTACAGGTTATCCAGCGCATAGCTGAAGGTGGATCAAACCCGAATCTGGTAATAGGTGGGATTCTTATGACCATGTATGATAGTCGCACAAACCTTTCTAAAGGGGTTTTAGAAGAAGTAAAAAAATTCTTTCCTAAAGAAATATACGAAACGGTAATCCCCAGAAGTATTCGCATTAGTGAGTCCCCTAGCTATGGCGTTACTATATATGAACATGATAAAAATGGAGCTGGTGCAGTCTCTTACAGGGAAGCTACTAAAGAATTCTTAAGTAAACATTAGTTTCCGCTTGACCAGCACTTAGCTCCTGAGATTATTCGCTTACCTGTATGACCACTCCCATATTATTCACGGTCATTCATCACATTTTTTAATATTATTTATGTCTTTTCTAAAAAAAATTTCTGGCTGGTTCGGCTTTCGCTCATATGACATCGGCATCGACTTAGGCACTGCGAACACTTTGGTTTACATTAAAGACCATGGTATTGTTCTACGTGAGCCTTCTGTAGTAGCGGTAAAAGCTGGCACTAATGAAGTGTTAGCAGTGGGAGATGACGCTAAGAGAATGCTAGGTAGAACACCTGGGAATATCGTCGCGATTCGTCCCATGCGTGATGGCGTAATCGCTGACTTTGAGATCACAGAAGAAATGCTCAAGTATTTCATTAGAAAAGTAACAAATTCTAAGAACGCTTCCACAAGAGTAGTTATCGCTGTTCCCTCTGGCATTACAGAAGTAGAGCGACGCGCGGTTGATGATGCAGCAAAACAAGCGGGTGCTAAGGAAGTTTACTTGATTGAAGAGCCAATGGCGGCAGCTGTGGGTGTGGGACTTCCTATTCAAGACGCATCAGGAAATATGATTGTAGATATTGGTGGAGGAACAACCGAAATCGCGATCATCTCCCTTTCTGGAATCGTTTTCTCTAAGTCTGTAAGAGTAGCAGGTGATGAACTAGATGAAATAATCGTCCAGGCATTAAGAAAGTCATATAACCTCTTAATTGGAGAGAGGACGGCTGAGGAAATTAAAATTCGCCTTGGATCTGCGTTTGACACTGGAAAGGATAGCACGATGGAAGTGAAGGGGCGAGATCTAGTGTCAGGACTTCCTAAAACAGTTACGGTAACATCTTCAGAGATACGTGAAGCTCTTGCAGATCCTCTTAGTGTGATTGTTGATGCCATTAAGACCACCTTAGAACGATGCCCTCCTGAACTCGCTGCTGATTTGGTAGATAGAGGGATCATTCTCGCTGGAGGCGGGGCATTACTACGTGGGTTTGATAGATTAATCAAAGAGCAGACAGGACTACCTGTACATATAGCCGAGGATCCACTTAGTGCAGTCGCTGAAGGAACTGGAAAATCCTTATCGGAACTAGCGTTTCTGAAGAAAGTGACCTCCACATCAAATTCTCGATAGTAACATTGATTTTATCGCAACTTCAATATAACATTTAGCAATGAAGCCGCAGCACATTATTGCTACGATCATCTTTCTCATTCTAGCTACCTTGTTAGTAACAATGAGTGAAAGATCTGTGCGCGACATCCAAGCAACTTACTATAAAGCCGTCTCCCCTTTTATTAGGTCAGGAACAAAATATGATAAGTCTATTCAGCTTTTTCTGAGTGAAGTGAAATCTTCCAAACTACTCGAGAGTAGACTAAAAGCCGTTGAGTCGCAATTCGGGCAACTCCAAGCGACCAAAGCGCGTTTTCTTCAAATCGAGCAAGAAAATAAAAGGCTTAGAAACGCTCTTGGCTTTAAAGAGAGAAGCAAATTTGAATTGGTATCATCTAAAATACTTAGACGAAAGCCTTCAAGTTGGTGGGAGACTATCACGATTGATAAAGGTGAAAGCGATGGCATAGCGACTCAGTTTCCAGTTATATCTGAATACGGTTTAGTAGGCAAGATAGACCGAGTTTCTGAAAATATGTCTACAGCCCTTCTCATTACTGACCAATCTTGTCTTGTGTCTGCTAAAGTAGAAGGGACACCCGAGTTTGGAATTATTTCTGGTCAACGTGGGAAATACGGCGAGGAAGCACTTTTAAGACTGAAATACTTAACCAAAGATATTTCAGCTGAACCTGGAACCCGTGTAGTAACATCGGGAATAGGAGGAGTATTTCCCGATAGCATTGAAATAGGAACAATAGTATCGATTCATCAAGGAGCTTTATATGCAGAAGCAGTTGTGAAACCCAGCTTTAGTATGCAGGATTCTGAAGTGATCTTTACAGTTAAGATGCCCCAGAAATGATCCGTTATTTCTTATTTTGTTTATTCGTTCTGTTGCTAGCGCTCATTTTGCAGCAGTGGATTCCTTCATTTGGTAATTCATTATACCAAAGTAAAATACTTCTTGTTCCATTAGTCTTTTTTTGTATCGCCCACACTCAAAATTACATAGCAACTCTTATACTAGCTCTCATTACAGGATGTCTTTGGGATCTGGAACACACGCTTGCACCATTTCATTCTAATCCAGCGATTGCTGAGTATTCCGTTGATAATTTAAGATTCGGATACTCTGTATTCCTCTTTGGCTTCCTAGGTTTTAGTATAAAATTTTTCCAAGCAAATTTAAATTATGTAGGTCTTGGGTTTTACACGATTAAAACATTCATTATTTTCTTAATCTATCTGCTCCTAGAAAATCTTTTCATCTTATTTTTCCGCGGAATGGATGTAGTGAGTTACGATTTACTCTATCAAATACTTCTCATAGCAGCCTTTAGTTCTCTTTTGGCACCGTTCATTTTATTATTGTTAGATAGGATTTGGGGAAAATCACACCCGCGTAAAAAGAGCCTTATTCAAGGCTTAAACACATTTATTAAGAGGCAATATAAGTGACAGTAAAACGATACAGATTACGCTTGCTTGTAATTCTAGTTTTAATGGCTATTGGGTTAATATTCTTAGTCGCTAGACTCCGCAGGCTTCAAATAGATAGGCAAAATGAGTGGGTTGAAAATGTGCCTGGCGAAAGAGAAGAAACAGTGAGGCTTCCTGCAGTAAGGGGAGATATTATCGATAGAAATGGTGTTATTCTCGCAAGTAACCAGATGAACTACGAACTCGATATAAATCTAGAAGAAGTGAAGCACTTCTATAATGATGTCTGGGATGTAAAGCAGGAAAAAGAGCGTGTAGGAACACGAAAAGATGGAATGAAGACCACACGCAAGGAAACAGACATCGCTGCTATTGCTAAAATGACTATTCTTCCTAGGCTAAAAGAATTCGGAATAGAGAGAAACGTGAAAGATAACGCGCTAAGGGTTCATTACATCACTCACAAAGGAATGATCGGCTATAATTATTCTGACAATCTCACTTTCGATCAATTCTGCAGATTTTCAGAAAACTTAGAAAGTCTTCCTGGTGCTGCTGTCTCTGTGCGTCCACGGCGGGTATATCCTTATGGAGCTCTCTCTGGTCACATATTGGGAAAGACTAGATTATGGTCAAATGGTGACATTCCAGAATACGAAAAAGACAAATTCACCCACTATCAAGGTGATTCATATGGAAATACAGGAGTGGAGCTAACCATGAATGATTATTTAAAAGGTTCTCCTGGAGTCAGAACAATTCGTAGAGGACCTAAAAATGTTTATCTAGGAATTAAGAGCGAACAACTCCCCTCTTCTGGAGCGAACGTTCAACTCACAATAGATGCAAAACTACAATCGTATGTGGAGAAGCTGCTCCGTAATACTGGACGCGCGGGGATTACGGTTTTAGACGTGGAAACAGGAGAAATTCTCGCTATGGCATCAGTTCCTTCTGTTAATCCTAATGATTTCATTCCGCGTATCACTCAGGAAAAGTTTGATTTTTACAGAAACAATAAGGCAGCACCATTATTAAATAACGCGATTCAACAACATCAACCAGGCTCTGTATTCAAGCTGCCAGTAGCATTAGCGGCGGCTCAGAGTAATTTTCTAGGCTATAGGCATAATTGTCGCGGATATGAAGTATATGGAAGGAAAGGAGATTTGAAGATCAGGTGCTGGAATACTTCAGGTCATGGAGTATTAAGTATGACTTCAGCAATTCAGAGATCATGTAACCCATACTTCATGGCACTTTCTAATAGCTTAGGTGGAAAGAAAGTTGTAGATATGTTTGGTCTGCTCGGGTTTGGGCAAAAAACTGGCATTTCAGTCACAGGTGAAGAAAGTGGAATTGTCCCAGGGAGCTTACATTGGAAGAGGCAATTAAAGCCAGGCGAAGCCTTCACCCAAGCCACTCTCGCTCAATTATCTATTGGACAAGCTGACAGCGCCGCGTCCACTCTGCAGATCGCTGCTGCAACGGCCACCATAGCAAATGGAGGTAAGTATATGCGCCCGCGTCTCATTAAATCTGTTTTTAATAGAGACGGGAAGGTTTTGATCGAAGATTCCCCAGCTTTAAAAGTAAACCTCATTAAAGAAGGCGTAAGTTCAGGAGATCTTCAAACTATTAAAAAAGGAATGTGGAGAGCAGTAAATGAGTCAGGCGGCACCGCCGGAAGGGTGAAGTTTAGTGATACAATCCAAGCCGCTGCAAAAACAGGGACAGCCCAAACTGTAGAATTTGGCAGAAGGTCTAATAACGCATGGACAACAGCTTTCGCTCCCTTTGATTCTCCTAAATACGCGATCTGTGTAGTAGTTTTGGGTGGGAAGTCTGGAGGTGCAGTTGCAGGTCCCATCGTAAGAGAAGCATTTAAAGCTCTATTTAGTGATGATTTACCAGATCCTGAGGTGATGGGAAATTACGCGGGGCACACAAACGAAATAGAAGAACTTAACTTATTAGAAATAATTTCAACACAACAACAAACAAACTAATTTCATGATTAAAAAGATTAAAAAAGTCTTTGGTTTAGGAGGGTTTAACCCAACTGACGGAAGCACTATCATTGTAAACGCAGAGAAACTAGAAAGACGCGTTGCGTTAATGGAAGATGGCGTTCTAGAAGAATATAACATAGAACGCGAAGGTGAAGATAACATCGTAGGAAGTATCTTTAAAGGGCGTGTCAATAATATAGAACAGGGTTTAAAAGCCATGTTTGTAGACATAGGAATGGAAAAAAACGCCTTCCTTCATTTCTGGGATGCCATTCCAGAAGCTCTCAATAACAGCCAAATGGAAGAGGTGAAAAGAGATAATCGCCCTAGAAACAAACAGGCTAAAATCAACTCAAAAGATATACCTTCCCTCTATCCTGTAGGCTCAGATATCATGATCCAGGTCGCAAAAGGGGCGATTGGAAATAAAGGACCACGTGTTACGACTAATATTTCTCTACCAGGACGTTATCTCGTCTTAACGCCTAATGTTGATCAGTTCGGCATTTCTCGTAAGATAGAAGACCCTAAAGAAAGAGAGAGGCTTAGAAAAATAATGACAGGTCTTAATGTGCCAGATGGTATGGGAATTATCATGAGAACAGTGGCGATGGGACGCCGTAAGAGACACTTCATTAGGGATTTAGCGATGCTTCTAGAGCAATGGGAGGAAGTAACTGCTATTAGAGATGAGCATAAGGCTCCAGTCCAAGTATATCAAGAGCCTGGTTTGATAGAGAAGACAGCACGTGACTTACTTACTGATGAAATAGACCAAATTATTTGTGATGATTTGGAGACGACGGAGAAAATGAAAAACATTGCAAACAAGATTTCACGACGTTCTAGTAACCGTATTCATTACTATCCTTCTAAAAGAGAAATCTTCGTGAAAGTAGGGGTTCAAAAGCAGATTGAAGAGGCGTTTCGTCGTCAAGTCTGGCTCCCATGTGGTGGTTACCTTGTCATTGATGAGACTGAAGCTCTCATTGCGGTAGATGTAAACACAGGAAGGAATAGAGGTTCTAAAGACGTAGAGAAAATGATTACAGAGACAAACATTGAGGCAGCAGAGGAAGTTGCGCGTCAATTACGCCTTAGAAATATTGGCGGTCTTGTCGTCGTAGACTTCATTGATATGCGCAATCGCCGTGACCAGAATGCGGTTTACCGCACAATGAAAGAAAGGCTGAAGAAAGATAAGGCTAAAACTCAAGTATTACAGATTTCAAGTATAGGACTGATGGAGATGACCCGCCAAAGATTAAATGAGTCTTTGAGAGAGGTATTATTCGAGCCTTGTAACTATTGTGAAGGACGTGGACGTGTTAAAACAACAATGTCAATGTCTGTTGAGATTCAGAGAAAGTTAGGTGCAATTATTGCTAAAGAAGACCGTGAGGAAGAAGGAGACTTGATCATCGTGACTAATCCAGATGTCTTGAATCGCTTTAAAGAAGAAGACTCTAAGCTCTTAATGGATCTAGAGCGTGTTCATAATGGGAGGCTCATCTTCAGAGGTGATCCAGCCGCTCATAGGGAGATGTTCCAAATCTTAGATGCTAAGACAGAAAAAGTCTTAGAGGATCATACATCTTAAAACGATTATTTACGGCTCTCTATTTCTGATATAGCCCACTTGGCATGCTCAGAAATAAGAGAGTTCTCATCCCCCTCTATTTTTCTCAGTGCTGGTAAGTCATCAGCACTTCCTGTATTCCCTAAAGCTACACAAACGTTCCGGAGAAATGCCGGTCTCTTGATTCGCTTAATGGGAGACTTAGCAAAGAGAGCGCGAAACTCTTCATCAGTAAGTATAAGGAAATCCCTCAAACTTTTATCGAACACTTCTCTTCGCGCGTGAAAATCTGCTTCTTGACTCACTATCGCAAATTTATTCCAAGGGCACACCTCCAAGCATTCATCACATCCGTAAATTCGATTCCCAATTGCCTTTCTATACTCTAAGGGAATTGCTCCCTTATGCTCGATCGTTAAGTAAGAAATACACTTGCGAGCATCCATTACATTTGGAGCGGTAATAGCGTTTGTAGGGCACACATCCATGCATTTAGTGCAACTCCCACACCGCTCTTTTACTTCTGAAGTTTTCTCTATTTCTAAGGAGGTAATAATCTCTGCTAGGAAAAACCACGTCCCTAGATTTTGATGAATTTGCACCGTGGATTTCCCATTCCAGCCTAAGCCTGACATCGTAGCATAGTCTCGCTCTAAAATTGGGCCTGTATCGACATAATATCTTTGTTCCCCTCCCATCTCCTGCATCGCTAGGTCTAGATCCTTAAGCTTTGATGTAATGGAATCGTGGTAGTCATTATTCCAAGAATACTTGGCGATGCGGTATTCAGAATTAGGATGCTCATTCCCTGGGTTATAATTAAGCGCTAAGCATACTATTGTCTTAGCAGACGGAAGGATGAGAGTTGGGTCTGCACGCTTTTCATTATTGCGCTCAAACCACTGCATGTCTCCGTAAGTTTCCTCCGAGAGCCACTCGTTATAACGATCTAGGTGCTTCGGCGGCTCTACTGAAGAAAAACGGCAATCCGCAAATCCTAACTGCTTCGCAATATAAGCTATATTTTCTTGAAGCTGTGAGGGCGTATCCAAGCAGTTCTTATTTCAAACGTTTTAAAGCTTTTCCACCTTGCAGAAATAGGTGCCAATCTGCCCCTTACCCTTCTCTTCATTTTCGAAAGTGAAATATGGTGAGAGAGTATGTGAACCTTTCTTGAGCGTTGTTATAAAGGTGATAACTTTATCCGTATCACTTACAGAAAGAGTCTCTATCTCCTTACCGTCTATTCTGAGAACGGCGGATTTAATAGGGATCGCCTTACCAATAGTAGCCGAATAGTTCTTACCACTTCCAGAAACTTTCGGCATCGCCTCAATGCTTTTGGTTATGCTTATTCCAGAGTCAACAGGCCAGCGACTTACGGAAATCTTATATTCTCCAGAATTCACTACTTTCACCGCCCAATATCCTTTAAACTCAGCATCCTTTTTAAAACCTTGGGCTGCTCTAATGTGTTGTTGATTCCATGGTGGTAACTCCTCTTGAATCCAGTCATGGGCATTCAGCATCGTGATCGGCGCTTTCTCGTGTCCTAAATAAAGTTCTGTTGTTTCTGAGAAGGTGGGCAGCATCTTATCCCATTCCTTATCATACCATTTTTCCATTCGTTCCGCTTCATCTGGAAAATCCTTGATCATATTCGTTTTTTGCCCTGGATCATACTTCACATTGTAGAGTTCCTCTCCATTCACGAGACGCCACTTACCGCTCATCACGCTAGTTTGTTTCCATTTCACAGGATTCACTACTCTTTGCGAATCAGTAAAAGTGATCCTGCGCTCCCAATTCCTTTCAGGAGAATCAGACGTTTCTTTATCTCCCACGAGAGGCTCCAGACTGTATCCATCAAACCGCTCCCACTCCCTAGGCTCTAGCTCTACTTCACAAAAGTCAATCAAGGTCGGAACAATGTCCACCATGTGCGTGAGAGGCTTCACTACTTTGTGCGAATCTAAACCGTAATAAGGCCAGTGAAGAGCGAAAGGAACGCGGTGCCCACCGTCATATTCACTCCCCTTTTTGCCCTGCATTCCCGCGTTAAAAAATTTAGTGCCGCTAGCTGATCCATTATCAGTCGTGAAGATGAATATTGTATCATTATCGATCTCTAGCGAAACGAGTAAGTCTCTTAATCGCCCTACGTTATCATCTATATTTGTGATCATTCCGTAAAAAGCGGCAAGGTCATCCGTTACCCCCTCTTTTCCTTTATAACGCTCCATATATTCCTCTGGAACACTGAGAGGGACGTGAGGAGCATTCGTGCTTATATAGGCAAAGAAAGGATTACCTGCCTCTGCACTTTTGGTGATGAATTTACTCGCTTCATCAAAAAAGACATCGGTGCAATACCCTTCCGCCTGAACCACCTTTCCATTGTGAAAATATTGGTCATTAAAATAATCATTATTCCAGACGTCAGGGGTTTGTCCCACTCCCCCTGCGCCATGGTAATATGTGTATGTAAAACCTCTGTCCTCTGGGCGGTAAGGAAAACTACCTCCTAAGTGCCATTTCCCGAAAATTCCCGTCTTATACCCTGCCCCTTTTAAGTAGTCCGCTAAGGTTATTTCATTTTCGCGAAGCATAGAACGCCCGTTAATAGTGTGCCAAACTCCCGTCTTATCCGTCCATCTTCCTGTAAGGAGCGAACATCTAGTAGGAGAACAGGTAGGTGCTACATGATAGTCCTCTAGCCAGACTGACTCTTTAATAAGGTGATTTATATGCGGAGTCTGCACCACTGGATTCCCTGTAAACCCTAAATCTCCATAGCCTTGATCATCTGATATGACTAATACGACGTTTGGTTGACGTGTCCCCCAGGCAAATCCTAAAGAGAATAAAATGAAACTGATCGTCCTCATATACAGTTATCTAAGACTACTTTTAAATACATGGCTATTCAAAAAACTCTACTAGTGAGTGAAATCGATGCTTCGCTATTTTATCGCGAACCTTGATTAAGATTTTAGATTTACAGGCCCTATGGTAATGATAGAATTCTCTTTAAATGATCCGCTCAATCTGCATCTTCATATTTCTAAGCTTACCAGCATTAACATCTGAGAAAGAGGTTCACTATCTAGAGCTATCTAAGCATGTTTCTGGACTTGCCCATTCTTATGATATTGTTACCAAATACATTCACCCAGGGGCTTATCTTGGATCTTTGAAGGTAAGGGATACTTCGGTAATTTTAGATGGAATGTCTCGTTACCAGCTAGCTAGGAATTTATTGGATGTGCACCACCTTTGCCAAGCTCTCAGTCATCAGGGATACAACTTTGAAGCTAAGGATTTTCCCGTCCTGCAACTCGCTCAGACAAACTTTAAGGGGTTTGAAGTATGTAAAGGTGAAGGTGGCTATTGGAGCAATCGCTGGGCTGACTTCTTTAATTCAGGTAAGATAGATTGGGGTGTTTCTTCATCCTTCGAGAAACAAGAAAAATAGAGCAAGAGGACTCTAGGTAAGCTCTAAAACTTAAACGTTTGCCCTTCTTAAGAATGCGCAAAGCCACAATCAGTCAGCAAATGCCCGTAAGATCCTCAGAGGTCTTCGAACTGCTTCATGATTATGATCGTCGTCTTGAGTGGGACACCATGTTGAAGAAGGCAAGATATGAAAAAGGAAATGATGATTGCTATGAAGCCCGAAGGGCTGCCATTCGTTAGCCCAGCATGCAGCGTAGCGAAATGCTGGATTAACGAATTGATAAAACAACCAAAGCCTGAAAGGCTGGCATTATGCCACAATCTCTCTCTTCAGTTTATGTGCATTTAGTGTTTTCTACTAAAGAGCGTCGTTCTCTCATCCCTGAGGAGTCGAAAGAAGAACTGCACGCTTATATTGCTAAAATTTTATCCAGTCACAGTTGCCACGCGATAGTGATGAACTCAATGCCAGACCATATTCATATCTTGTATAATCTTTCGAGATCGACGCCTATGGCCAAGGTTGCGCAAGAAGTTAAGTCAGCCTCCTCTCGTTGGTTAAAGAATCAAGAGGGTGCTTGGCATGGATGGCAATCAGGTTATGGAGCTTTTTCCGTAAGCGAATCTCTATTAGGGCAAGTGAGTAATTACATCAATAATCAGGAAGAGCACCATAAGAAGATATCCTTTCAAGATGAATTCAGAACGCTCTTGAGAAAACATCGTATCGATTTTGATGAGAGCTATGTATGGGATTAATGTCAGCCTTTCAGGCTTCCTCTCCCCGGTTTAACCTTAACCCAGTATTCCACTTCGCTACATGCTGGGCTAACGAATGCCAGCCCTACGGGCTTAAAGAGTTCACCCTTCTGAAAATCCAAGAAGAGATAATACTCAGGAGGATAATAATATACCATCCCCATTGCTTATTGAGAGCGGTGAAATCATAGCGCGGCGGTGGTGAAGCGGCATCGACTAAGTGTGAAATCATCTCGGCTCTATTCTCGTAGGGCAGGCTTATGGCTCTGGTGAGGCGTGCGATCTCATTTAGTATTTCTGCATTTGCAGTCTCCCCCACTCCCTCTTTTTCCTTCTCAGAAACAAGAATGGTTCGCTTCGCTACTTCTTTATCATTCACGAGGATGAAAAGCTCATTGTTTCCAGCTTGCTCAAAGGTAATCTCACCCTTCTGTTCGCCCCAATTTTTAGTAGCGATCAGAGGAATACTTTTTAGTGATCCATCGGGAAGCTGATGAAGGAACTTGGTCTCTTCTGCTTTAGCGGGTGCACCTTCATCAGTAATAGCAAAAAGGTGGAATAAGACAGCGTCCCCCTCCGTCGGAGTCTCTTTACTGAGGAAGAACTTCCCTTGCTGACCATCGGTTAGGTTCCTTTGATAGGACATCCAACGTGCAATTTGTCTCCAATATCGGTAATGATAAAGGTCTTCTACTCCCCTTCTCCATTTCCATGAGGAATCCATTCCCATCCAGAGCACCTTTCCTCTGCCTGAATTACTGACCACCATAATAGGGATTCTGCCGTTCTCTCCCCTTTCAGAAGAATGATAGGCCAGAGTTGTCGCCCCTAACTTCGTAGTGGTCACTGGTTGAAACCAAACAAAGCCTGGGAGAGACTTCCATACCTTGAGATTCTTATCCGCGTCTGAGGTGAGTGAGAGAAGGAGCGATTTTTGCCCCTCATTGCTCAATTTCAAAGTTGCTTGATAACTTGTTTCTTGACCACCAAGCTTTTTATTAAAGCGCACGGGGTAAAGCTCTTTAAATTCTGGATGATTTACTAAGCTTTGTTGCCAACCCTGCTTTCCTGGCAACAGCATTAGCCCAGAAGAATTTTGCTTTACGGCGCTGATGATCGCTTGCACATCTTTTTCTTGAAGCTGCTTTTCTGCAATGCCGATGTCTCCTAAAAAAATGACATCGTATTGCGCAAGCTCAGACTCTGTCGGAAAAGACTCTATGTATCCTTGACCAGTTCCAGGCTCTAGATCTGGGTGAAGTAAGAGACAAGACACATCCACTTGAGGGTCTCTCATCATCGCGTTCCGAATAAAACGATATTCCCAGCGTGGAAGGGTATCAACGAGTAATACCTTAATGTTCTGCGCCTTAGCTGTTACTGTAAGTTCTTGGGTGTTATTTTCCGCTGAGACCTCCGTTAATACATGCTCAACACTCACGGTATAATTTCTCGCCCCTTCCTGTGCAATCTCAGTCTGAAAGCTTATCTCGCCTAGCCCTTTAGCTGGAATATTCACCGATTGAGTTTCCAAGATTTCCTCACCATCCTTAAGGGAAACTTCGACATCCATGGGATCGACGAAGGATGACTTCACCACGCTTTTAATGAAAAAGGCTTCATCTGTTTCGACTAGGGTCGGGGCATCTACACCCTCAATGGAAAGGTCAGGCAAAGCATCGGTCTGACCAACGCGAAGGGAAAAAATTCGCGCATCGTTTTTGCGGAACTCTTGGGCTGCCAATACGGGAGAAGTCCCAGCATTCCAGGCTCCGTCAGAAAGAAGCAGAATGGCATCAGATTCCTCCGCTGAACTCAACGCTAAGGAGAGATTCGTTTCTTGCTCTGTTTCCCCAAAGTTTTTTTCGCGAATTTGAAACTTAGTCTTTGCCTTGAAATCTTCCCATTCAGGGGTGGCTAAGAATTGCATTACTGCCTCCCTACGCGAGATAAGAGCACCGCCCCCTTCTTCATCTACGGTTTGCATGGAAGGAGAGGAGTCCTTAAGAATCGTAAGGGCAGGCGCGCTTTTAGCTGGGATCTCTTTCCTTAATTCTGGATTGAGAAAGAGAAAGGCGATGAGACAGACCGCTATTAATTTAAGGACGAAGGCATACAGGAAGTTTTTCCGCGTTAACGGGCGATGCGCTAAATACATCAGGAAAACTGTCGCTACCCCTAGCACTAATGCTAAAAGAAACTCTCCCCCACTTGATCTAAAGACAAGGTCAGGCATGATCCACCTCCTTTTTATTTAGGGTCTTAATTCCGTAAACCTGCAGGATGGCTTCAGCCAAGAGAAATAAGAGGGTCATCCATAAGAAGGGCGTGACCCAAGATTTATACGTGCCTGCAACCCCTCCTTTGGATTCCAAGTTATGGCTCTTTAGGAGGTTTTTAATTTCTAATTTAGACAATGAGGAATACGATTGAAAAGGGATTCTATTGTAGGCTTGAGAATCGATTAGGGAGACATCCTGAATGGTTCCCTTAGGTTTTAGGAATTGCATATATCCGCCTCCGTTACTCTCTGAAATCTCTGTTAAAGTGCGCTGAATCTGAATGAGGTGTAGACCTAGATTTTCTAAGTTTGACCAACTGTAATGCGGGTATGTCGTGATGAGGTGAAGCTTCCCGCTTCCTATTAAAAGCCTTGCTAAAGCAGGCTTATCATTTGACCACTTAGCGAGCTCACTACTTCCTGTAATATTTAATTTTGCGGTGTAAACCGTTTGGAGGAGGTCTAAGGGGAGATTATCTCCGCTCTTCGCATTTTTCCACGGTCCATCTCTTTTATTCCAGCCTTGCATCGTAAAGAACTCATTTACAGGAGCTTCCAGCACTTCAGAAAAGAACCACCCTTCATCATGCTTTTCGGGAAGAGCGTGCGGATAAATAATGGCTTCTCCGCCTGCACTAACATAATCTAAGACCTTTTGCTTTATGGATGCGTCCCCTCCCGTCGCCGTCCAAATAAGAAGATCGCACTTCGAAAGATCAGCGAGTAGAAAATCACTCACAGAAAGCCATTTCACTTTTTGATGGGGTCTACTTTCCATACATGAGGCGCGCACCAAGTTCTTAGTCGCCTCATCGTCTTGATTATCAGAGACAATATAAGTAAAGATATCCCTCGGCTTTCCAGAGGCAAAAAATGCGGTATTATTGAATAGGTTCGCATCGTTAGGGAGCTCTAACTGTCCAGTCATAACGCCTTGTTCATCACTTGAGGTACTTTCTAAAGTAATAGGGTAAAGGGTTTGTTCTTCAGAAAGCGTGATTTGTCTTTGTAAGGTCTCTCCCTCCGTAAGGCTAACCTTAAGATCTATTGTTTTTTCTTTTGTTTGCCCCACGATATTAAGTAATACGTTCACTTGGCTCTCATCCATTTCTGTGGAGTCCACGGAAAGCCGAAGATCCTCCTCGGTATCCTTAGATATACCAACATGGCGAAAAGCCACTGATTTCATTTTAGGAGAATTCTGAAGACTCTGTTGAATGCTTCCCCACTTTCCATTATGGGGTTGCCAAACTTCCTTCAGGGATTGTGAAATAATCCAACATTCCGCACGTCCAAAATCGCCACTCTCGAACTCATCTAGAGCAGTATTTACCATCTCAGGAATAGAGCAGGGCGTCCCCTTTAAGGATGTTTGTGAAAGTAGCGAAAAACTTTCTGCATCTAGCAATGGTGTCACCTTCAGGTCAGCACTATCGATTAAATACAGTCGCGTTTTTTCATTATAGGCATTCAGTTCCGATTCCAATTTTTCTATAGCAAATTCTATAGATGACTTTCCATTTGATGTTGCTCCACCCATTTCTGCTGACCGATCCAGAAGAAGAAAAATGGTGTCAGGTGTCTTATCTCTAAATGAAAACAGCTTCCCTAACGGCTGAGCTAAAGCAAGAATAAGAAAGGCGAGCAGAAGAAGCCTAGTAAGCAATAAGAGCCATTCTCTGATGGAATGCCTTTTCACAGAATGGTGCTCTTTTTCAAGAAGGAATTCCATTGCCGCCCACTCTCGTTCTTGAGTCTTAGCCTTTCGTAAAAGGTGTAGAATGACCGGAATCACTAGAGTGATAAGTCCGATAAGTGCGAGCGGATTAAGAAGGGACATATTTACTCTTGGTGAAACTGCATAAAGGAATTAATTCCTTTTTCTACTCCCTCTTCCATTATCAGTTGAAAGTATCCAGCCCTATTTTGTGCTGCTATTTTTTTGAGCTCCTGTTGATGTGCATTTAGTTTTTTTTTGTATTCCGCTCTGATCTTTTCTGGGCTGGTTTTAATCACCTTATCCGTTTCTAAATCTTTAAACGAGGTGTGCACCATGTCTGGCAGGTTAATCTCCTGATTAGAAAGCACTTGGAGTAATGAGACTTCATGACGGCAATGGTTCAAATGCTCAAAAGCGCTTTTAAGCTCATCTGTAGAAGTGAAAAAATCAGAAAGCACTACAACCATGGAACGTCGTGGTATCTGTTCCGTGAGTTTATGGATTTGCTCGCTCAGCATGGTCTTTCCAGTCGCAGAAACCTCATCTAACTCTTGCAAGATAAATTGAAGTCCAGAGTCTCCTCTGTGCAGAGGTGTCACCATATAATTCTCTTTTACCTGCGGTACGCCCACCGCATCTGCTTGGAAAAGGAAAAGAGCGGAAAGAGTTGCCGTGATTTGTTTACAGAAATGTAACCTCGTCACGCCATCTGCGCCTTGAAAATTCATCGACCCACTCGTATCAATAAGAAAATAGATCCGCGCATTCGTCTCTGATTCATACTCTTTTAAAAAAAACTTATCGGAGCGACCGTAGGCTTTCCAGTCCAGCCTTCGTAAATCATCCCCTGGGTAGTAATCGCGCAATTCAGCGAACTCCATCGCGCTCCCCTTTAAAAGCGACGAATGTAAACCAGAATATGATCCCGCTACAGGAAAACGCATAGCAATAAGAACGGAGCGTAATCGCTCAACCAGTGCGCTATCTATGTAATCTCCCTTATGCAAATGACTTTAGTCAAACTTTGCTTCTTTAATAAACTTCGGCAATAAATCCTTCACTGTTTCACCCTGCGCTTGCGCGCTGAAATTTAGCGCTATTCGGTGCGTTAACACTGGCTCTAATACCGCTTTCAGATCAGCGAGTGAAACCATAAACTTCCCATGGAGTGCAGCGCGAGCCTTAGATGCCAAAATTAAATTTTGTACGGCACGAGGTCCAGCCCCCCAACTCACCTTCTCTTTCACCCATTCTGGCGCATTTGCATCAGGTCTGGTCAGTCTTACTATCCTCACAGCATCCTCATAAATATGATCTGGCACGGGCATCTTCCTTACCAGTTGTTGCATATTTAGGATCTCATCTGCATCAAGTAGCGATTGAGGCTCTTCCCCCTTTCCTCCTGTCGTCTCCATTGCAATTTTCAGCTCCTCCGATTCAGTCGGGTATTCTACGTGAAGAAAAAACATAAAGCGGTCTAATTGTGCTTCAGGAAGGCGATACGTTCCCTCTTGCTCGATAGGGTTTTGCGTTGCTAAAACGAAAAAGGGTTTGGGCAACTCGTATGTTTTCCCCATTGCCGTCACAGACCTTTCTTGCATTCCTTCTAACAGGGCTGACTGCGTTTTCGCAGGAGCGCGGTTAATCTCATCCGCGAGGACTATATTGCCAAAGATGGGGCCTTGCACAAACTTGAACTGTCGCCCTTCTGCTCCTTCTTGAATGATATCAGTCCCTGTAATATCGGTAGGCATAAGGTCTGGGGTGAATTGAATTCGGCTAAAATCTAATTTTAATGCTTTAGCAATGGTAGAAACGAGAAGCGTCTTCGCCAGTCCAGGCACCCCCATTAAAAGACTGTGACCTCCTGCGAAAAGGCAAATCGCAAGCTTCTCAATCACATCATCCTGTCCAACAATGACCTTTCCTACCTCTTTCTTAAAGTCCTCATAAAAAGCACCCAGCTTCTTGATCTCGCTGACATCATCCTGTGAATCCATATGCCGTTCATATTCACCATAAAGAAAGCAAAGGTCACTAAGATTTTTCTAGTTTAGGATGAAAAAAATATCGCATCGTGCTTCATGGCATGTTTTCTCTGCACCATATATCATGAGAAAGCCTTTTCCATTCGATGAATTTGAGAGTAAGTGGCAAACTTACTGGGATAAAAACCAAACGTATCGCACTGCGAATCCAGGAGACGAGGGCTTTGATGCCACTAAACCCAAGTATTATGTGCTGGATATGTTTCCTTACCCATCTGGTGCAGGTCTGCACGTAGGTCACCCAGAAGGATATACCGCTACGGACATCATCGCTCGCTATAAACGCATGAAAGGCTTTAATGTCTTACACCCCATGGGTTGGGATGCCTTCGGCCTTCCAGCTGAGCAATATGCAATTAAGACAGGGCAACATCCGCGTATTACGACGGAAGCGAATACAGAGAACTTTAAAAAACAGCTTCAAGCGATAGGGTTTTCCTATGATTGGGAGCGTGAGGTGAATACTACGGATCCTGATTATGTGAAGTGGACACAGTGGATATTCTTAAAGCTTTATAACTCTTATTACTGTGAGGAAGCACAACAAGCGCGTCCTGTTTCTGAGTTAGAAGAGAAAGGGATGACTTCTAAGGAGATTGATAAATTACGACTCGCTTTTACTCATGAAGCTCCGGTGAACTGGTCGCCAGATCTCGGAACGGTTCTCGCGAATGAGGAAGTGGATGAATGGAAGGCGAAGGGACACACGGTCGAGCGTCGTCCGCTACGCCAATGGATGTTACGTATTACCAAATATGCCCAACGTCTCATTGATGACCTCGATGATCTCGATTGGCCAGAATCCATCAAGCTTCTCCAGAAAAACTGGATTGGGAAATCTGAGGGTGCGACGGTGAAATTTGAAGTTCAAGGGAGCGTGGGCGCCTCGCCCGCTTCTGATGCTGAAGGGAGTGTGGGAGAGATCGAAGTCTTCACGACACGCCCTGATACGCTCTTTGGCGCCACGTATATGGTGATCGCTCCTGAGCACCCACTTGTGAATGAAATCACCACACCAGATAACAAGGACGCGGTGGAAGCGTATAAAGAGGGTTGCGTCCTTAAGTCTGATTTAGAGCGTGGTGAGATGAATAAGGATAAGACTGGCGAGCCTACTGGTGCGTTCGCGATTAATCCCGCCAATGGTGAACGAATCCCGATTTGGATCTCTGACTATGTCATGATGGGCTACGGAACAGGTGCGATTATGGCTGTGCCTGCCCATGATGTGCGGGACTTTGAATTCGCAAAGAAGTTTAATATCCCAATTCAATGCGTTGTAGGGGCGCCCGCGCTCCCCTATACAGAACAAGGAGTAGTTGTAAACTCCGGCTTCCTAAACGGACTTTCCACTGCCGAAGCCAAGGCGAAAATGATCGACTGGCTGGAAGAGAGTGAAAAAGGAAGTCGTCAGATTAACTTTAAGCTCCGTGATTGGCTTTTCTCTCGTCAGCGTTATTGGGGTGAGCCGTTCCCTCTTCTCTGGGATAAGGAGACGGGTGAGCATACTTGTGTGCCGGAAAGCGATCTCCCTGTGCTTCAGCCAGAGATGGAGGATTTCAAGCCTACGGGAGACCCCCGTGGTCCTCTCGTGAAGGCGGAGAACTGGATAAACTACTCTGATCAATACACGCGTGAGACGAACACCATGCCGCAATGGGCGGGGTCTTGCTGGTATTACTTACGTTATTGTGATCCACGTAACACGGAGCGATTCATTTCTGAGCAAGCGGAGGACTACTGGAGTGGTGACGATTCCGCTATGGTAGATCTTTATGTGGGAGGAACAGAGCATGCCGTTCTGCACCTCCTCTATGCGCGATTCTGGCATAAGGTTCTCTTTGATCTTGGGCTTCTTTCCACCAAAGAACCTTTCAAGAAATTAGTGAACCAAGGGCTCATTCTTGGCGAAGACGGAAATAAGATGTCTAAATCCATTGGGAATGTCGTGAACCCTGATGACATCATTAAGGAATACGGAGCGGATTCTCTTCGCCTTTATGAGATGTTTATGGGACCTCTTGAGCAGGTGAAGCCGTGGCAAACGAACGGAGTTGACGGCGTCTCTCGCTTCCTCGCAAAGGTGTGGCGCCTTGCTTCTGAGCAAAACCAAGAAGGAGAATGGGAGGTAAAAACCAATTTCCAGAACGAAGCGACATCCGACAAAGATCTCCTTAAAGCCCTTCACCAAACGATTAAAAAAGTAGGGGAAGACATTGAGAACCTTGCTTTCAATACCGCTATTTCTCAAATGATGGTCTGCCTTAAAACGTTCCAAGATTACGAGAAAGAAAATGGGCTCCCATTACAGGAGTTTACGATATTCCTTCAGCTGCTTAATCCCTTTGCACCTCACCTCACCGAAGAATTAAATAAGCTCATCGGGAATGATACCTTACTTTCTTCTCAAGATTGGCCCGCCTTCGATGAGTCAAAAATGGTGGAAAGTGAGAAGACGATCATTGTGCAAGTAAATGGCAAACTCCGCGCTCGGCTCCAAGTGCCAGCCGGCATGAGTAAAGAAGACTTAGAAGAGATGGCTCTCGCTACTAACGAAGTGAAGAGCTTTACTGATGATAAGACGATTCGTAAGGTTATCGTTATTCCTAATAAGCTGGTAAACATCGTCGCTAATTAATCTTCTTATTTTATGCTGCTCATTCATGAACGTAGTTGACTTATAGATACCGTTAAACCTACAGAATACAAAGCTTATGAAAAAACTACATTTTGTTTCATTGTTAGCCCTAGCGTCCCCCTCATTGTTTGGTGCTCTAATCGTTAATTCCGCAATACCGATCACGCATACTTTAACTGTTCAGCCAATTATCGTCAGCACTTCTGACAATTCTGAAACAGCAACTTACTTAGGGACTGCGGCACAACAGACAGAAATACTAGGGCACATCGATACCATCTGGGCTCAAGCTGGAATAGATGTAGAGTTTCTATTAACTACCACATATAGTAATGACTTTGCGTTTGATGATCGCCCAAATGATCACAGTAACGGGTCAGGCAACCCTAGACCTACTTCAGATATTAATGATATTTTTAGTACTATAGGAAATCCTCCATTAAATTCCAATCCTTCAGTATTAAATATGTTATTTGTTGATATTGTGCCAGGTTTCGAATTCACATCAGAAAATACAGCTAATGGATTAGCATATATAGACTTTAATGGTGTTACACAATTTGCTGGAGATAATCTACTTTCCTTTTCATTAGGGAGAGAAGTAATAGCCTCCGTAATTGCGCATGAAATAGGACATAATTTAGGACTAGAACACCTCGTAGAAGCTGAAAATTTATTACAAGAAGGAGGCTCTCCTAATCAAGGCGAGAGGATTTCTTCTGACCAGATAGATACCATCTTTACTGATGATGCTGGTTTAGACGGCTTTGACCTTCTTGTAGCCATTCCAGAGCCAACATCTAGTGTTTTACTCGTTCTCAGTTTCGTAGGGTTTACCTTTCAGCGAAGACGTTAGTAATAGATAAATGGTTTCTATAGATACCTTTTTTAGTAAGCGTTCTACCGCTTTAAAAATATGTGGCGTGACAAGAGCGCGAGATGCGGACTCTTTAGTAGAGTTAAATGTAGACGCAATCGGGATAAACTTCTGGGAGAAGTCTAAACGGTATTGCGCTCCAGAGAATGCTAAGTCTTTTTCTCCAGACCTTGCGGGTAAGATAATAAGAGTGGGTGTTTTCGTGAATGCAACAGAGAAACAAGTCTTAGCTTGTTTTGAAGAAGACTTGATCGATGTTGCGCAGTTTCATGGAGACGAAACCGCAGACTTTTTAGAGTCGTTCTCACGGCATAATCTCCCCTTTATTCGAGCGCTCAGCGTCAATGCGGAGGGAGAGCTCCCCAGCTTTTTGGGGCTAGCTACTACTGGCATTCTCTTAGATGCTCATGCACCTGGAGTGTATGGAGGCACGGGTGAAACGATCGATTGGACCGCCGCCGCACAGACAGTGAAAGAGAACCCAAAACATTCTATTCTTCTGGCGGGAGGCATCACACCAGAAAATGCCAGAGAAGCAGTAAAAAAGGTGAGACCCTGTGCTATAGACGTGGCTTCTGGCGCGGAATCAGCTCCAGGTATAAAGGATTTTGAAAAAATTAGGCGTTTACAGGAAGCGCTGAAATGCTAATTCCTGTTTGATGACTATTGTTCTTTATATATTTATTGGGCTTTGCGCAGGCTTAGTAGGAGCACTGTGTGGAGTTGGTGGGGGTATTGTCTTAATGCCTGTATTTCTCTTTTGTTTAAAGCTGGATCCAAACAAAGCCGTAGCTACCTCTCTTTGTATCGTTTTAATCACAGCCGTAGCCTCTACTTTAAATAATTCCATGTCTGGAGAACGTCTTATTGATTGGAAAATCGCTATTCCAATAGGAATAGGAGCAGCCGTCGCCTCATGGTTTGGAGCGGATTTGATGCGTCAGCTGAGTAATCAAGCGATTATAAAAATATTTGGCGTTATCTTAATTGTTGCTGGAGTCAGGGCATTGATAAAATAAAATATCCTCAAAAAAAACGTGCATTAGGTCTTTAGCTCCTTAAGTAAGATTAAATGAAGATTCTTGTCGTAGGAAAAGGTGGACGTGAGCATGCGCTTATAAAAACACTTCACTCCTCCCCCTCTAAACCAGATTTATTTTGCTTTCCAGGAAGTGATTCCATTTTTGAAATTGCAGGCCAAACCGATGCTACGGATTTGCCGACCCTTATAGATTGGATGGTAGGAGAAGAAGTAGATTTATGTATTGCAGGAGAAGAAAGCTATTTAGTTAAGGGTGAAGGCCTAGCAAACTTATGCGCAGTAAATAATATTCCATGTTGGGGACCAAATAAGAATGCAGCGCAGCTAGAAGCCTCTAAAAATTTCGCTAAAGAGTTCATGTTCAGACATGACATCCCTACTGGGCATTCCCAACTCGCTCACTCATATGACCAAGCTCTCGCTGCTATCAATGGCCAATATCCTACTGTTCTAAAGTTCGACGGTTTAGCCGCAGGAAAAGGAGTAGCGGTTTGTCCTGATGCAGATAGCGCTCAGGCTTTTTTAAGTGAGATTTTTGAGGAGAAGCGCTTCGGAGAAGGCTCTCTTCTCGTAGAGGAATATTTGGAGGGACCTGAGATTTCCATCTTCGCCGCCGTTAGTGGATCGCAATGCTTCGTTTTCACACCAGCGAGAGATTACAAACTCATTGGTGAAGGTGACGTAGGCGCTAATACAGGAGGAATGGGCTCTGTTGCTGGGCGGAAGATTCTTGATCCTGAATTGATGGAAGAAATCCAAGAGAAAATCATTTCCACAACTATCACGGGGATGGAGCAAGATAACTTTAGCTATCGTGGATTTCTCTATTTTGGTCTTATGCTAACTAAGGATGGTCCAAAAGTGATCGAATATAATTGCCGTTTTGGAGATCCTGAATGCCAAGCCGTTATGCCTCTCGTAAGTGGTGACTTTGCCAAGTTCTGCATGGGGGGAGCACAAGGAAAGCTAGATTCATCCCTCTTAGAATTTAGTGAAGACTGGAGCGTCTGCGTTATCCTCGCTTCACACAATTATCCAGCAGGATCTCGCTCAGGCGATGTGATCTTTGGCTTAGATAAATTATCAGACAGCACCCAACTCTTTCACGCGGGCACTAGAAAAAATTCCGCCGGAGAATGGGAAACGAGTGGTGGTCGTGTCCTAGCAGTCGTGGCTCAGGGCGAAACAAGAATAGAAGCAGTAGAGAACGCTCATAAGGAGGCAAGTAAGATCACCTTTGATGGCGCCCAACGCCGAACTGATATCGGGATTCTCAATTTCTAACAATTAGAACGATAAAGACATTAATGTTTTCTGTAAAAAGAGCTTGAAAGTTTATGGTGTTAACCCATAAAGATTTTCTCCAATTTTTATGTGCCCAGATGGTGGAATTGGTAGACACGCGTGATTTAGGCTCACGTGCCGCAAGGTGTGCAGGTTCGACTCCTGTTCTGGGTACCATTTTTCTAACTTCCTTAATTTATCAAATTTAAAGGAATGATCCTCCCAGATGAGTTTACCGCTTTTAATTTTATTGAAGGAGCTAGTAGATGTAATGGGATACAAAAAACTAATCTATGCTAAGGCACCTGATTATATTTCAGGTTTGTGATTATCAAAACGTTTGGTTACAAAAAAATCTTAGCTCTAAGAACCATTAATTGGTAGGGACGGTGGGATTTGAATCCATAATTGAGCCCTTTGTTTATATACAAACCCTTATAAAATAAGGGTTTTATCAGCGCCATACAGAGTCATTCCGCATCAAAACTGAGATACTTATGAGATACCTATGACTTTTTAACCTTACCCTTTTGGGATTAAAGCCAGCCATAGAAGAATGCTTTAATGTGCAATATTTTGCACATCGCGACGAAAGTTGCTCTATGGTAACTTTTATCCAGTTTTGTTGCTCAGTATGTTTTTCTGCAAGAAAATCCTGCAAAGTATGTCGTGAATGTG
>CALLLS010000033.1 GCA_938008215.1 uncultured Verrucomicrobiales bacterium
GGAGATAGGCAAACTGATCAAATAGAACTTTCTTAATGACCGTTACCAACTGTTTATCATTGCCGAATAATTGAGCCTGAACCTCATAGAGGAAGCTGACCATCGCCCCTCTAAATGCCCAAAAAGCAATCGTCGATAGCACCTCTGAAAGCGGTCTTTGCCTCTGTCCCAGTTTTCGCCTTTGGAATGATTCGATAGTAAGTGGAATCACTCCTCCAAAAATCGAGGTCAACCCAATCGCGAACCAGGGAGAATAGTCGGTTTTCAGGACTCCAATCGTATCTAAAAACTCTCTAATTGAGTTGATATTGTAATACCCAAAGACAAAGGCGATACCAAAAATCTGAAGGATCACGCCAGCAATCGCATTCCTCTTCGCTACTGCTATCCCTGTCTGGAATGCCTCTTTAAAGTAAGATTTCATCGTTCCATTATGGGGACGCCATCGGGTTGCGCCCCTCCCTCGACGAATAAAGTGATAATCAAACTCCAGAAGACCAAGATGAAATTCATAAGAATTAACTGAAGCGGGAGTGGAAAGGCATAGATAATACTCGCGGCTGGTATCCATACTGCCCAGTTAGAAATCATGAGCGGCATCCCACGCGCGATGAATCCTTTCTCCCTCAACCTCGCTCTCATTACCTTAAAGGAAAAATGGCAATCCCTCCATAGTAAAAGGAAAGTGAAAAAGGGAACGATAAAGACTGGAACAAAGACAAACTGATCCACTAATACCTTTTTCACGATCGTGATAAGCTTCTTATCATTGCCGAAGATGCTCGCTTGGAGATCATAGAACCAACTCACGACATATCCATCAGCCGCCCACACGATCAGGGTAAAGAATACCGCCAGATATGATCGCTGAGGGATACTCACTTTTTTTCTCTGAAAGGATTCGATGATAAGAGGAATCACTCCTCCAAAAACCATTGTCATCGCGATCGCAAACCAAGGCGAATAGTGTGTGTTTAAGTCCCCAATCGCATCTAACGCATCGCGCAACCCCTCTATGTTATAATAGCCAATGATCAAAGAAAGCGCGAGAACCTGAAGCGTTACAGCAGGCACCGCATTCTTCTTCGCCGCCGCCACCCCCATACTCAGAGCCTCTTTAAAATAGGATTGCATTACCTCTGCCTAACCTCCCTTAGTCGTTAACCAAGAATATTTTTATCCTTACTTATATTTATTGCGACCTGTGCCTTTACCGTCAAAAATGAACTTGCCATATTTAAATTTTTCAAATCTCAAGAAAAGGTATGCGAGGTATGTTCTTTGGAGGAAAGGTGATAAAGCAACTGGGAGAAATTACGCTTAACTCTACAAGCTTCACATCACAAAAACTTAATGTTTACGAAGTTAATAAAAAGAATGAAAAACATCTAGGTTTTGAAATGATTAGTAAAGCACCTCTTGCATTTGGAGCAAATTATTAACTTAGGAGACCGCTAAATCCTCTTAACTTGGTAAGGTATGCCTTCACTTTTCTTATATCGTGCAAAGAAGTATACGGTAGGCACAACACAGATCCCCGCCAACACGAGCCAAAATTGAACCCATCCCGTGTTGCTTTCTAGGTCTACTATAGCGTCGAAAAACACCCCTACTAATATAACGCCTAGAAGACTGCCCACTCCGCCAAACATGAGTGAAAGCATTCCTTGCGCTCTTCCCCTAAATTCACTGGCGACGCGTCTTTCCATAAAAATCTGGGCGACCGTTAAAAAGTAAGTGAAGGTTAACCCATGGGTGAGAAAGCCTAAAGCCATCGGTAAAAATATCCATTCATGTGCGGAGAGTGCAAAGGCACCAAACCTGAGAACGCAGACTCCCAAACCAAGCCCCATAAGCCACTTCATGCGTATACGTGTGCAAGCCCACCCTAGGCTTAACATCGCGGGCACTTCCACCCATTGAGCAATAGAAAGCCATGCGGTGGGCTTTTGGACTCCTAGAGCGGTCATTTGAAGAGGGCAATACATGAAAAAGGAGGATAAAGGGATCGCTATGAGACCAGAGGCAACAAGGATTGTGCGTGTATTCTGATCTTTCCAGAGTGCCTTACTCCCCTCGCCCAACATCTGCAGAATGGAAAACTTCTTCCCCTTTGCTAACGGAACGCATTCGGGCATAAAGAAGCAGCATATCCCCGCCGGAAAACGCACGAGCCCGGCGACCACTCCCGCAAAAGCGGACTCATCCGCATTTAAGCAGAGTCCACCTATTAATCCCGCTACGAGCCACCCAATCGTCCCCCACAATCGGTAATAGGGGAATTGTGATTCTTTACCGGTAAGGTAAGCGAGGGCTGATTGAGTAATGAGAGTCCAGATCGGGGCTGAAAAGAGAGAATTCAAAAGCATTAAACCCACGAACACTTTGATATCTGCCCCTGCATGTAACATCCAAAACGCAAGTGTCATGGTGACGCCACTTAAGAGCATGACGTATCCACAGAGTTTATTTGCAGATACTTTACTGTCCGATAACACCCCTAGAAAAAAGGGTGATATGATCGCGCCGATTGGCATTCCTACATATACCCACGGAATCCAAGCAGTATGCCCCATGGAGCCTAAGACATTGGGAAGTGACGGCATCCATATACCGGGAGAAAAACCGACGAAGAAGAAGACAACTGAGATCCAGTAGGGGTTCGATAACCGCGCGTCATTCTTCACGCACCTCAAGTATGCCAAACCATCACTGATTCAATCACATTCCATCAAAAGATAGGCAGGATTATTAAGAGCAGATATAAAGACTTCTTCATTTGACGCCTGCTGATTCTGTTCTTAGGTTTCATTTATGAAAAAAGCGGTTTACGCAGGAAGCTTTGATCCACCGACCAATGGACACCTTTGGATGATTCAAAAGGGGCTGGAAATTTTTGATACCCTCGTCGTGGCGGTTGGCTCTAACCCATCGAAAAACCACACCTTTTCTATCCCTACGAGAATTCAACTGCTGAAAGATGCCGTCCCCTCCTGTGAGCGGCTTATCTTTGATAGCTTCGATAATAAATATCTGGTCGACTACGCCAAGTCTGTGGGAGCAGATTATATCTTACGAGGCATTCGCTCCGCTGCAGATTATGAATATGAACGTGTCATGAGAGCGATCAATGGCGACCTCAAACCAGAAATTCAAACGGTTTTCCTCATGCCGCCTCGGGAAATTGCAGAAGTCAGTTCTAGTATGGTTAAAGAGCTTATCGGACCAGAAGGATGGGAGAATACCGTTCGGCGTTATGTCCCCGCCCCCGTCTTTAAATGCCTGCAAGAGCAACATAGTTAAGCTAAATTTATCTTTGATTTGTATTTTAAATCTGAGCTGACCTGTAACACCTGAATAATGATCCCTTTTGATATAGCGTCCATCCGTCAGGATTTCCCGATCTTAAACCAAGAGATAAAGGGTAATTCGCTCGTCTATTTAGATAATGCGGCGACTTCTCAAAACCCTTCTGCGGTACTGGAAGCAACCACCGAATACTACCATACGTATAATTCTAATATTCATAGAGGCACCCATTACCTCTCACAATTGGCGACAGAACGATATGAAGACGCGCGTAAAACGATAGCGAGTTACCTGAACGTCTCACCAGAAGAAACGATTTTCACGAGTGGCACGACAGACTCCATAAACACGATTGCCCACATTTTAGGACTTGGTGGTCGCGTGACCCAGAATGACACGATCCTCATCAGCCATTTAGAACATCATTCTAACATTGTGCCTTGGCAGATGTTAGCGGAGCGCACAGGTGCAAAGATTAGTATTATTCCTGTTTTAGAAGATGGAACGCTAGACCAAGAAGCCTATGGTGCATTGCTAAATGATTCTGTGAAAATCGTTGCTTTCACCCATGTCTCCAACGCTTTTGGAACGGTCAATCCAGCAAAGGAGATGATTAAGAAAGCGCATGAAGCAGGAGCTCTCGTCATCTTAGACGGGGCGCAATCCGCCCCCCATGGTGCACTAGACCTTAAAGAACTAGACTGTGATTTCTATGTCTTTTCTGGTCACAAGGTTTACGCTCCTACTGGAATTGGCATTCTCTATGGAAAGAAAACGCTTCTTGAAGAACTCCCTCCACATAAAGGGGGCGGAGAAATGATTAGAGAGGTCACCTTTGAGAAAACGACCTATAATGACTTACCCTTTAAGTATGAGGCAGGCACCCCAAACATTGAAGGTGCGATTGCACTCGCCGCGGCAATCCGATACTTTACACAATTCGATAAGACTGCCGTAAACGCTCATGAAAAGGCTCTCATGAAAGCAGGAGCTGAAGTTGTGACCGCTATTCCTGGGGCGCGACTTTATGGTCCTGAAGATAGAATAGCCTCTCTTTCCTTTGGCATAGAAGGCATTCACCACTTTGATCTTGGCACCCTGCTTGACCAAATGGGTATTGCAGTCAGAACAGGTCACCATTGCTGCCAGCCTCTGATGACACGCTTCAGCATTACAGGTACGACGCGTGCTTCCTTTGCTTTTTATAACACCATGGATGATGTGGAACGATTTGGCAAAGCGCTAGATAAAGCAGTAACGATGCTCAAGTGATATGAAGAAACCAATTCTAATCTGGGACATAGACGGCACCCTTTCTAACAGTAGCGGCGCAGGAATAGACGCTCTCTCACGCGCGATCAAAGAACATTTCCAAGTTTCTGAAGACCCCAAGCTAAATCTTGCTGGAGCGACTGATGGAGGAATCTACCGCCTCATGTGTAAGCGCTATGGAAAAACCTTTAAAAAAGAAGAGCAGGAGGACTTCTTCCAGCTCTATCTTCCAAAGCTAACAGAAAACCTCAGTTCAGGAAAATTCCCAGCAGAGCTTTATCCTACTGTTTTAGACACCCTGCATCACCTCGAAGCAGAAGGCTACACACAAGGGCTTCTCACGGGAAACATTGAGCAAGGGGCTTATCTCAAAAACGAGGCATGTGGCATCCAAGATTTCTTTGGGTTTGGCGCGTATGGATGCGATCACCATGATCGAAACGAGCTCGGCTTTTATGCCTCAGAACGTGCGGCTACTATCTTAGATGAATGTGTTACTCCTCAAGATCTACTCATCATTGGAGACACTATTAAAGATATCGCCTGCGCCAGAGCGTGTGGAGCAAAAGTCGCCGCTATCACTACGGGGCACGGCACTAAGGAAGACTTAGCGGCAGCAGATTGGGTCATTGATTCGGCAGAAGAGCTCATAGACATTTTAGACGAGCTATCATGATTCTTTCCTTAGAGACCTCTGCTGAGCCTGCCAGCATTTCATTGGAAACTCTGGAAGGGGTTGTAACATCCCACTTCCCAAATAAAAACCAAGTCAATGTGCCCCTGGCGGAGGAGCTAGAGACCCTTTTAGATAAAGTTAATGACCACATTTCCCTCATCCTTGTTGGAAGTGGTCCAGGTTCGTATTCGGGAGCCCGCGTAGGATTAGCAACCGCTGAAGCAATTGCGCTCACTCATGACTGCCCAGTCGTCACGATTCCTTCAATTCATGGTATTGATAACGATAGTGAAAAGCCTCTAGCCCTTATTGGTGATGCGCGACGAGGGTCATATTTCATTATAACCGCGACCTCTAGCCAAGACGACATCATCAATCCTCAAGTAGAAATCATTGAAGAGAAAGCCTTTCTGGAGTCCTACAATATGATGAAATCCTCGCACTCTCTCTTCACTTTTGAGTCCATAGAAAAATTACCTTATAGTGATAAGAGCTATGAGAGTGTAAAACAAGTTTCATCTTCTAGTGAGCAACTGATCAAGTATTGGAACACGCTCTCTAAGGCGGAACGAGATTACTACCTAAACAGCCCAAAAGAAGTTCTCTACCTTCGACCTCCAAACATCACGAAGGCAAAGAACCCTTTCGCCTAGAGTTAAAACCCTCTCTAAAAATCAGCCTCTCTACGGGTAATATAATCTTGCATCAAAATCGGAGTTCACTTAGGTTTTCACACTATGTTTTCCCAACTTGGAGATTCCCTAGATAAAACCTTTCGTAACTTACGTGGTGTAGGAAAGATTTCTGAAAAGAACGTCACGGATGCCATGCGTGAGATTCGCCTTTCTCTCCTAGAGGCGGACGTAGAGATGTCAGTAGCTAAAGATCTCATCGCTAGCGTCCAAAAAAAGGCAATGGGACAAGATGTTTTAAAGTCGATTAAGCCAGGTGAACAGATCGTCAAAATTTTTCAAGATGAACTTATTGCCCTTCTTGGCTATGATAATGAGTCCTTAAATCTAAATGCACCGGGGCACATCCTCCTATGCGGTCTCAATGGTGCAGGTAAGACCACCACCGCTGCTAAGCTTGCAAACCGTCTCAAGAAAGATGGCAGACGCCCTGTCCTCGTCGCTTGTGACTTATACCGCCCGGCTGCGATTGACCAGTTAGCGAAGCTTGCGGAACAAGTAGATGTCCCATGTTACACCCCTGACGCCAAAGATAAGGATGTTAAGAAAGTCGCAAAGGAAGGGATAAAATTCGCCCAAGGTCAAAATGCCACGGTCATCATCTTCGATACTGCGGGTCGCCAAGAGATTGATAACGCCCTACTTAAGGAGCTGAAAGGACTCCATGACTTCCTCAAACCAAGCGAGACTCTCCTCGTCGCAGATGCCGCTACTGGACAACAAGCGGTATCCGTCGCTAAGACCTTTGATGAAACCGTTCGCCTCACGGGAATCATTCTTACCAAGTTAGACGGTGATGCTCGTGGTGGAGCGGCACTTTCCATGCGTGCCGTCACAGGTTGCCCCATCAAATACATTGGTGAAGGGGAAAAAATGGACCAGCTGAATGCCTTCCACCCGAACCGTATGGCTGACCGAATCCTCGGCATGGGCGACGTGGTCTCCATGGTGGAGCAGGTTAGTGAGAAGATAGATGAAGCGAAAGCGGAACGCTCTGCGAAGCGCATGGCATCTGGCAAATTTGACTTTAATGACTTTCTAGAGCAAATGCGCATGATTCAGTCTCTTGGACCACTTGAAGGTCTCATGGGAATGATCCCAGGGATGAGTAAAATTAAAAAACAGCTCCCAGCAGGCGCTATGGACGATAAGCGCCTAAAGCATATGGAAGCCATCGTCCTATCCATGACGCCCAAAGAACGCTCTAGACCTCAACTCATTAAAGGCTCGCGCCGAAAAAGGATCGCTGGCGGTTCAGGACGCTCCATTGTAGAGGTAAACCAAATGCTAAAACAGTTCGGGCAGATGCAAAAAATGATGAAGTCAAAAGGGAAGATGGCTGCCATGATGAAACAAATGCAAGGAATGGACGGCATGAGTGATATGATGGGTGGAATGCCTGGTATGAAAGGTGGCAAAGGCAAGCTTCCGTTTTAAGAAGGAGACATTGTATTTTGTAGAGAAGGTTTCCTAACCTTCTTACTCTTTCGGAGGTCCCATTCGCCTACAGATTGCAGCATATGCACTGCCAATGCAGCAATGGAAGAAAGCTGAGATCGCTGCTGGCACTGGAGCGAGAGGGTTAGCTAAGGTCGACGCGAGGGCGGCACCAAGACCGCTATTCTGCATTCCCACTTCTATGCTCACCGTTCTACAATTTTCTTCACTCGCTTTAAAGAGTTTAGCAAAGAAATAGCCTAAGGTGAATGCTCCTAAATGTAGAATCAAGATAGCGAGTAAGAGACTCCATCCCGCATCGATGATCGCTTGTTTTTTCAAGGCGATGATACATCCCACTATTAGAATAATGCTTATTACTGATAATAATGGAGACCAAAGCGAAATAGGCTTCACTGCTTTCGGAAAGTAATGATTTAGCCCAACTCCTATTACAATTGGCAAGAGAACTACAGAAAGCGTTTTTTTCAATAACGCCCATTCATCTATGGGGACATGTTCTCCCGCAAGCCAACCTGTCATATAAGGAGTGAGAACAATCGCTAAGATTGTAGAGCTCATCGTCATTAAGACGCTGAGCGCTACATTTGCTCTTGCTAAATAGACGATCACATTACTTGCCGTTCCTCCAGGACAACAACTCACCAGAATAATTCCCGCAGCAATACCTCCTTCAAAACCAAAGAGCTTTGTAATGCTCCAGCCTAAAAGCGGCATAATTAAAAACTGTGCTCCTATCCCTATCCCAACCTCTTTTGGCTTACTCAAAACATCCTTAAAGTTATCAACCGTTAATGTAAGCCCCATTCCTAACATAATCACACCTAGCGCAGGAGAGATGTACGGAGCAAACCACATAAAATGATCTGGTATAAGCCATGCCCACCCTACCCCTAGGATAGTCCATAGCCAAAAGAGGTTTGTAATCCTAGAGAACATGATTACTGACCCTTATTAAATTTAGCCATCTCACGCTTCGCTTCCATCAGCTCTACCCGTGATTTTAGATCTTGGCGTTGGTCTACATGATTTTTCCCTTTCGCTAACCCCAGTTCTACTTTTACACGGCTCCCCTTCCAATACATTCTGAGCGCAACCAGAGAGTATCCCTTGGCTTGAGTCTCTACTGCCATCTTCAGAATCTCTTTTTTGTGCAGAAGAAGCCTTCTGGGGCGTTTAGGTGCGTGCTGGAACCATTCGCCAGCCGTTTGCCATGGCTGAATATCACAACCATAAAGAATACATTGCCCCTTCTCTATACGTGCGAAGCTATCTGCAATATTTACCTTCTTATCACGTATCGACTTCACCTCGGTTCCAACAAGTTCAATTCCAGCCTCGAATTTCTCCTCAATAGCATAGTCACGTCTCGCCTTCTTATTAGTAGAGATTTCAGGGCTAGGTTGCCCTTTCTTCTTTTTAGATTTACCGGACATAATAAAGTGTAAATAAAAACGGTGATCGAGAAACTCAACCACCGCGATCAATTTATCAAGCTCCAATACTGAAGAGAACAGTTTTACTCGCTGTCTTCAGAAGTATCTTCACTCTCGTCTTCTTCACCAGAATCTTCAACCTTTTCCTCTTCTTCTTTTGGTTCAGGTTTAGGAAGTGGAAAAATTTCTACCCCCTTCGGGATAACTTTCCCTGCAATGATTTCCATGAGAGCAATATCAGCTGTTCCCATACTTGGTAACGTCTTAACGAAAGGAGCACGTCCTGCATTCAGCTGCTTGACTCGTTTTGACACAAGGTTAATTAAAATCTGCGGATCTCTTACAATCTCAGCAGCTGTATCTATTAACTCAGTATTCATAGTATATTCTTTAATTCTCTCCAAATAAGAAAGGATAAGTTTACTTCCACACTTCCTTGTCTTTAGCAAGGAAAATGAACTTTTTCAAACCTCCGTAAACGAACACCTTTTTGAGTAGTGTTCTTTTATGCAGTTTTTAGTTGCTTTTAATTCATAAGAACACTATTATGTGGATATATGAAAACTCTCTTCCAAAAAACAAAACTTGCGATTCTCAACCATAAAATTAAATCTCTTGCACGTGAAACTAAGATCACTATTCCTCGCTTAAAATATGACCTCTTTCAGCAAAAAGAGTTTACTTATTAAGCATTATAATTTTCTTAACATAAGACTGCTTCTTGCATAACCTTTTCTATGGTTATTTGGCTTACAGGTTGCACTGCAGGATTAGGAAAAGCGCTGGTTAAAGAATTTCTCCTAGAAGGGCATACAGTTATAGGAGGGGGGCGCAGTGTTGATAAGCTGAACTCCCTTCAAGAAATATACGATCCAGATCACGCAAAATTCCTATCGCTAGACGTTGCCCAAGATGGCTCATGCATTTCCTTTAGTCATGAAGCTTATAAACATTCAGGGGCTCCAGACTTCTTAATCAATAATGCCTCTATTATAAACCAAAATGCCAATCTCTGGGATATTTCAGCGAAAGATTTCGACGAACTCACTGCGATAAACATCAATGGGGCTGCAAATATGATTCGTCATACTGTTCCTAATATGATTAAGGCGGTCAAAGGTATCATAGTAAACCTCTCATCAGGGTGGGGGCGTTCTACTTCTCCTCATGTCGCTCCTTATTGCGCTAGTAAGTGGGCAATTGAAGGACTTACTAAAGCGCTCGCCCAAGAGCTTCCTGATGGATTAGCAACTGTCGCCCTAAACCCAGGAGTGATAAATACAGATATGCTTCAGAAAACTTATGGCAGTAATGCCTACAGCTACCCATCGGCTGAGCAATGGGCAAAAACCGCCGCCCCTTTCATTACCAGTATCAAAGCTATCGACAACGGAGCGTCTCTTACTGCTCCATAAGTAAGTTACTAGAAGCCTCTTTAGAGTGAACCTTCTCTTACGTCGCCAGCTTCATTTGCTTGGTAATACTTTCCCGTTTCCACTTGGAGAGCAGTAAGCCATCCACCTTTCCCAGATCCAGTATCGATTCCTATCGTGTGATCTCCCATCATTTCAGGTCTTTCACCCACCGTAGTATGTCCACAAATTACAGTCTTTCCTGAATAATGTGGCTCTGCTTCGTGAAAGCGCTTCCACGCAAGTATGTCTAAAGTTTGTGCACTAGGTGGGAAATCTCTATCTAAGCCGCCATGAACGAAGATGTGCGTCTCTGTTTCGAAAAAAGGCAACGACTCCTGAAATAAGAAATTGAGATGTTTTTCGGGAATATCATTAATGGATTCCCCATATGATTTGATGGTTTCTTTTCCTCCGACCTTCTCACGTGTAAAGAACTCTATGTCCTGATCTGCCAGCGCATCCCTCAAGAAAAGCTCATGATTCCCAATTAAATGGTGCAATTGATATTTCTCTCTCAAAGCTAATAATAAATCTATCACTCCATTAGTGTCTGGACCCCTATCAATATAGTCTCCTACACAGATTATCGCATCCTCTGTATTCAAGGGCAAAGTCTCAAGAAGTCTCTCAAGTGACACCCGACATCCGTGTATATCCCCTATCGCGTACGTCATAATATACTCGTTTAGAAATGTTGGCTCACTTATGTGGCTAATTCTTAACTAATTCACAACTATGCGCCGAAAAACCTGCCCCAAAGGCACACATCCAAATATGTTCTTTTTCTGATGCCTCATCACTTCGCATAAAATCATCCAGCGCGAACAAAACAGAAGGGCTACTCATATTTCCATAATCTTTCATCACCTCTCTCGCATAAGCAAGCCCCTCCTCAGGAAGGTCTTCAAGCGTTGCTTCTAAGGCTTCGATAACATCGCGTCCGCCACCATGTGTAATAAATGATTGTGGTATCCCGCGTTCACTATTCCTACGTTCGTAAAGTCTCTGAACAGTCTTACCTGCCAACTGAGGCACTGAGCGGTGTAGCTGATTCCTTAATTTCCCTTCCGCATTTGTAAAACGGATTTTTTCTCGCTCTTCAGGGATGTGGATGGACTGAAAATCTCCAACGCTCCATTTACTACCACTTCCAGACCATACCGCCGCCGCAGCTCCATCTCCGAAAATACAGGTGCTGATAAGCACCCCAAAGTCATCTTCCACGTAAAAAGCCGCTGAGCATACTTCCACCGCTACCGTCACCACCTTAAAATCGGGATTATCTGCGACCACTCCTTTAGCCGCTCTCATTAGAGGCACGGCCGCGCCACATCCTAGTCCAGTCATGTCTTGTAAAAAAACATCTTCTCTAAGTCCCAGAATCTCCGCTAAATGACTCGTCACTCCAGGGCAAAGGTAGCCAGTACAGGAGCTAAGAAAAACAGCGTCTACTTCGCTTAAATCTAACCCTGCCTCAAGCACAGCCTTCTTCACCGCTTCAGCGGCCAATTTAGGCGCTTCTTTTTCATAAGCATTATTGAGCTCTTCTGCATTTCTCGTCCATGCCTGCTCCAAACTATCAATCGCAAAGTGCCGCTTTTCTATAGCGCTATCTCCAGTTAAAACCTTCTCTATCACCCATCGCGAACGCTCATTTAAACGCTCCCAAAAATCTGCCTCTTGCATGGCTTGAAAGCATTCCGCTTGCGTGAATGAATTTTTAGGAAAGGCTTTAGCAACAGAAAGAAGGTTCATAGAATTATGGAGTCCGAAGTTGGCGAAAGAGATAATCAAAAGGTAAGACTCTCATTTTAACCGTATTCTTTAGAAGAGTAATACTAGCCTTTTTAAAAAGCAAGGGATGAAGTGCCATTGCCAGCCTCATTCGCTTTTTAAAGTGTGTCGAAATTTCCTGTTGGTATTGGGCACGGCATTTTCCCCAGCTCATCTCGCCCTCCGTATAACGCTTAATTTGATTACCTGCGATGTAGGCGGACTCTATTGCCATGCTCATTCCATTTCCGGTAAATGGAGGGATAAGGTAGGCGGCATCTCCTATGCAAAAGTCATTTCCTACCGCTTGTTGTCCTAAAGAGAACCCTGCTGTAGCGGAGAAAGATTCCTCGTCTATTTCCCAGCTCTTTATTCTGTCTCTTAGGTCATTTAACCCATTGGCTCTCAGGTAATTTAAGATCATCTCACTACCCTTTCCTTTTAACTCCTTATTCACCTTAAAGAGTCCGCAACAGTTTACACGTGCACCCTCCACCTCACAAAGCCCCATATACCCAGCCTCTCCAACATGCATTTCAAGTCCCGCTAATTCATTTACATCACAAGCATGAACCTTAAGCCCGATCCATTCTTGAGAACCCATTGCTTTGCTCTTTCCCACCCCTCGTATAAGCCCCTCTGTTTTAAACTCATCTAGCTTCACCCGTTTTCCTAACATGAGCTCTCCTCCAAGCATTGTCAACATCTCTGCTAAATCAAGATCCAGCTTATACCGAGAGAGCCCCCAAGCGACATGAGGCGTCTCACGGCGCGATACCTCTTCATCCCCTATCGCCCATAACATTTCATGATGATGCGTGGAATCAGTAATGATGTTATCCATCCCCATTTCATGCAATACCTCTTCGCTCACTCCGCAGATAAACTCTCCACACACCTTATGCTTGGGATACTTCCCCGCCTCATAAAGCTTCACGGGAATATCCAGCTTCTTTAGATATACTCCTAAAGAAAGCCCCGCTAAGCCTCCGCCGATAATTGTAATCTCTTTCATCGTCGCACTCCCTTCACCCGAATCCCCCCAAACACACTGAGACTCTCCTCCCAATGAAATCCCTCGCGTAATAAATCACCCAGCTCTCCCCTCCTAAATCCAGCTTCAATACTCACCATCATATCATGACGAGTTACCTCATTGATTAAGGGGTAGAGGCATCTGCCCATTATCTTTGGTGTTTGCGCCCGATGTGGTTCCGCAAAGAGAACCGCCTTCACCTTCGACAGCTTCTCCCCTAATTGCATAAGTTGCTCATCCTGTAAATGGTGTAGAAAAAGGTTCGCCACCACCACGTCGCCTTCTGAGAAGTGCTCATACTCTAGAAGGTCTCCCTCTATCCATCTAACACCCTCAGAAACGAGCTCTGGCTTCTTTATGAAATCTAAAGCTACCACTTCTTTTTCTGGAAACTGGTTCTGTATCTTATTGGCGAGGACGCCCTCTCCTGCTCCTAGCTCAATCACTCTTTGAAAGTCTAGCTCTGCCAGTTCAGATAAAATCCACCCTTCGCCCCGCATAAACCCATTAATGAGCCGCAAATCATTTCTGCTCCGCAACGCTATAGGGTCAGATGGATCTAATTCATCCAGAATCTCAGGCTTTACTATACGTTGCACGGTTAAAACCTAATCGCTCATCATAGAAGCACAACCGAATTAGAAGCCTCATTTCACATTTTGAGACAGCCCCGCGTAAATACCTTTCAGAGACAGTAATTCCTGATGTGTTCCTCGCTCTACTATTTCCCCTGCCTTCATCACACAAATAAGATCCGCACTCTCGATGGTGCTTAGGCGGTGCGCGATCACAAAGCTGGTGCGCGCGCTTCTCAGCCTCTCTAAAGCTTCTTGGATGAGGCGTTCCGTTTCATTATCGACGGCACTAGTGGCTTCATCCAGAAGCAGTATAGGTGGATTCTTCAGTAGCGCTCGCGCGATGGATAGCCTCTGTTTCTCCCCGCCACTTAAGCGACTTCCACGCTCACCCGTAAGAGTCTCTAGTCTTTGAGGGAATGCCCGAACGAACCCAGCCGCATTAGCCGCTTCTAAGACCTCCCATAGCTCTTCATCCGACGCATCACCCTTAGCTAAAAGAAGGTTATCACGGACGGACACATTAAAGAGGAAATTATCCTGCGTCACATATCCTGTGTTTTGGCGGAGCCAATCTTTGGCTAAGGTCTCTACTGATTCACCATCGATGAGAACCTTCCCCTCCCAAGGGTGATAAAACCCGGTCAAAAGATTCAGGAGGGTAGATTTTCCTGCTCCCGTCTCCCCCACAAAGGCCACCGTTTGCCCTGCTTTCGCCACCAAGTTAATATTTTTCACATTCGCTCTCTCCTCTCTTTCATAGCCGAAAGTTACACTCTGAAAGCGCACCTCTCCACGTAAATCATCCAACACCTTACCCGCTTTTAGATTCACCTCTTCCCCTTCATCCAAAACCTCAAAGACGCGGTTCGCGGAAGCTCGCCCTTTTGCAAAGACTTTACTCAGTGGCCCAATACGTGAAAATGGTTCATAGAAATACCCCCAAGCGGCTAAGAATGAAAGCATTACCCCGATCTTCACATCCCCAACTAATACCCAATAGGCACCCGCCCCAAGCATAGCCAGTAATCCAGATTCCGCGATCATGCTCACGGTTGGCCAAGTAATCGCATTCGCGCGAACGACCCGCATTTGCGCATCTAAGACCTCTTCACTCCTTTTTCCAAACTCTGCCCTTTTTTCGTCCTCTACAGTGTAAACCTTTATTTGCCGAATCCCCGCTAGACTATCATGCAGCTGGTCATTCATGCGTGCCGAGGCCTCACTTTCTCGCTTATATCGTGGCTCCCCAAACTTAGAATACAGCCATGTGATCACAGCTACGATCGGCATCGGAATTAAGGTTATTAAGGTTAATCCCACATGCTGGTTCAACATATAGACGAGCACCACCGCCGCTTGAACGATACCTCCTAAGCCCTGCCCTATGCCCTGCACGATAACGGATTCCATCGCTGGCACATCCGCACTTACGCGGCTCATGATGTCTCCACTCTTTCGTTTATCGAAAAAACGGAGCGGCATTCTCTGAATCTTATCGTAAAGCTCCTGCCTCAATTCATGCACAAGCTTCTGCTCTAAAGCGGTGTTAAGAATGGTATTCCCCATTAGAAGGATTTGACGCAGGACAATTAAGCCCACCGACGTTAAGGTCGTCCCTAAGATCAAATCCTTCCTCTGCTCAGGAATAATAACGTCAAAAAACCGTTCCGTCATGATCGGCGCTACTAAAACCAACGCTGAGCCTACGAGAGACATTATGAATGCCGCCAGAGCCATGAGCTTATAACCACTCACATAGCGAAATATACGGACTAAAGTTTTCACTTTTATACGACTCCTAACCAAGAAAATAAATTCGGATCCCAAGTCTCTTTTGCAGAGGTTATAATGGTATCGGCATCTCCTATATCTTCTAGGATCGTAATCATTGTAGAGCCAGAGCCACTCATTTGAGCGACCTTTACGCCCTTTTGATTTAGTAGCCATGTTTTCAGCTCCCCCAAAAAAAGAAACTTCTCAAAGACTGGGATCTCTAGTTGATTGACCATCTTTCCGTATGGTCCCATTTGTGCCTCATAGTGAAAGCTCTCTACCTCTTTAGCATCTTTCCATCGACTAAAAGCATCTTTCGTAGACACCGCAAAGTTTGGCTTGAGTAACACTATGGGAAATTTCTCCGCTTGCTCTACTCTCTCAATAATCTCTCCTCTCCCTCTACAAAGGCACGCCCTTTGATACAAAAAAAAGGGCACATCAGAGCCTAATTCGGACGCTAAATCATGCAGCACTTCAAAGGCTAAGGGTTCGCCACAGAGCCTATTTAGGCCCAAAAGCGTAAAAGCGGCATCGCTACTCCCTCCCCCAAGCCCAGCGCCATGTGGCACTCTCTTTTCCAATGTGATTTTATAATGCACCTTTATCCCTACCCGCTCTTCAAAAACGCGAACCGCCTTAACGACTAGGTTTGTTTCGTCTTTAGGAACGTCATCCGCCTCACAGCTAAAGGAGAATCTATCACCTTCTTGAAAATGAAGAGTATCCGATAAGCCTGAAAGAGGAACCATAAGTGTTTCTAGCTCATGAAACCCATCCGCCCTTTTCCCTAATACTTTAAGAGAAAGGTTTATCTTAGCAGGCGCTTCTAGCGTAAGATCAGACATTTCTGCTTTCTTATCATGCCTATTTTCAATGGACGAGATTTTTCATTCTAAAGTGGAAAAACACTAGGGCGTGTTTGCAAAATAATTGAGATAAAGGCTTGTACTCTGAAAATATGTTGGTTAAAGTATTTTTGTGGAACAGGAGACACGAAAATACTTATTGGATGAGCACTGGGAGGTGCTAAAAAATTAAGAACTGGCGATTGAGCCGTGCACGCACTGCCCAACGAGGAAGAAAAAGTCAGAATGATCGTCTGCAGTTAGAAGACATACTTTATGTTCTACGGACAGGCATTCCATGGAGAGACCTTCCGCGTTATTTTGGAAAGTGGCAGAGCGTCTACTCAAGGTTTAGAAGGTGGGCACAACAAGGCTTGTGGTACTCGTTTCTCAAAACGTTAGGTGAGCTTTACGCTGATGAGGAATACATCATGGTAGATAGCACTATTATGCGTATCCATCAGGATGGAAGTAATCCCAAAGGAGGTCAGATCAGACAAGCGATGGGGCGATCAGTGGGTGGATTAAGTTCTAAGATTCACATGGTCTGTGATGCCCTGCGATACCCACTAAGCTACATCATTACTGGAGGCGAACGAAGTGATGTCACTCAAGGGAAAGCACTCCTTAAACGTCACTTGAGTGAAGACTCTTATGCTCTTTTAGATGCAGGCTACGACAGTAATGAAATACGGATGTTTATGGAACAGCGTAAGGCAACTTCTGTCATAGCCTACAGAAAGAACCGAAAACAAATCTCTGATTTTGACAAGCATATCTACAAGGAAAGACATAAAGTAGAGAATCTCTTTCAAAAACTCAAACGCTTCAGAAGGAGCTCAACTCGCTATGAAAAGAACCATTTAACCTTCAGTTCTATGGTTGCTATCGCCTCTATCCTCCTATACATCAAACATTAATTTGCAAACACGCCCTAGTTTAAAAACTCATCCTTTTAAAGTAGTATCCCTCATCACACTTCGTTTACTTTCTATACTCAAATACGTTCTTATCCCGCTTCTCCTACTTACTGTCGCTCTTGCCGCTAACAAGAAGCCCAACTCCATTATCATCTTCACCTATGATCAAGGATGTTTTGGGTCGCCCGACATAAAAACGCCAAACATTGATAAAATGGCAGCAGAAGGAATGAAGCTAACAAGTTTCTATGCCCAGACCGTTTTTGGACCATCACGTGCACCCCTGTTAACAGGGTACTATCCTCTGAGGAATAAACGCGCTGATGATGGAGTGGTTCCTGCCTTTAGCGAAAAAACAATAGATTGGATGGTAGGCGAAAAAACCGCCACGCTCGATGAAAAGGTGCTCCTCGTGCTCAGCTTTACGACCTAGAATCAGATCTAATGCAAAAAGAAAATGCCTATAAGAAGCGTCCCGAGGTCATAGTAGAGATGAAACCTGTCATGAGAATGGTGTCACATTAAAGTCCTATTTTGAAGGGGCTCAAAGTAGGACTGTCCTGTTTTTTCGGTTTTCGGTTTTCTTTTTTCTTTTCATTTTTTGATTAACACCTTTAGAATACAAGAATGAAATTATTTTTTTATCTTTTACTTGCTCTAATTGGATTTAGTCAGTCAGCACCACAACCTGAAGCGTCATGGAGTAGCTTATTTAAAGTTCCGCCTAAAGCGGAAGTAACTCAGCCCGTAGCAATACAAAATAGACCTGGTGGGTTTGCAGGATCTGCGGGAAATACCGGTGCATACTCTACCCCAGTTCAAGACGGAGATTACGCAACGTATATTAGAGAGAACAGTGTGCCTGTAAGTGAATCAGGTTTAGACGTCAACACTTCAGAATCACCTGAGCCT
>CALLLS010000034.1 GCA_938008215.1 uncultured Verrucomicrobiales bacterium
TGGGGTTCGACTCCCCACACCTCCACCATTTTTAATAGAACCTTAGTTTGAAAGCAAAAACGACGCTTTCATATATCTTGACCTGAAGCATTGCATGATTATTAATCTTCCTGCGTATGGGTCTATAGTTCAATGGATAGAATGTAGGATTCCGATTCCTAAGATCTAGGTTCGACTCCTAGTAGACCCACCACCCTAATTTTAACTAGCTCATAGGTAATAAGCAAAGTGACTCACACCTCAAGGGCGATTTATTTTGTTACAACCATAGGATACCATTCCTCACCCCACTTATAAAACTGCTGAGGGCAAAAGGACTTTTTATAATCATAGGAACTTTTCTCAATCGTCGCATAGCCACTATAGTAGTATGTAAAACCTTTGCTTTGGGCATAGATCATTTCAGCGAGCATCGTATAGATCCCTAGTCTTTGCTTGCTATAATTTGGATGGAAAATTCCGTAAACGCTTGAAACAGCATTCTCCCCAATATCCAAATAGCTGCAGGCAATAAGTCTATCACCATCATAAACAGAGCATTGCATTAACTCACATGGATAATCTGAGAGAGCCCATCCTAAAAAGTTCTCTAAACAATTCGGTATATTATCAGTAAACCTCTCTTTATGGATGTGAAAGAGCTCTCTTTCCTTTTCTCCCATTTGTGCAGAATGCCACTTCGTTTGAAACATTGCATTTTTACGGATCGTGCGCTTTTCACTTTTGGAGGGATTCCAATCATCAAGTAATACTCGTAAGGGAGTTACACGACAGATCTGTCCACTCATTAAGCTTAAGCTATCGCGAAAAAAATCCTGACCAAAATGTCTCCACCCTCTCGCCCATGCACTATCAATTGTCGGAGGATCTATACTAGAAACTCGTTTCCTTTCACTTACTAATGGCCAACCTAGTTGCACCCTTAAAATATACGATATTATTTCAATATCGACAATATCTTTAAGACCTCTAAACTAAAATATAGCTGATGAATAGAGCCCGTTTAGTCATGTCAGAGAATAAAAAAGATGCCCTTGTAGATCAATTCCTCTCCTTTCAAGAGAATGAGAAGCATGCCTCAGAGCGCACTTTAGTGAATTACTCATCTGCCATCCGCTTTTTTCTAGAATGGATGGGAGAGCGTTTCCAAGGCTGGGATAAGGTAACAGCAGATGATTTTAGGAACTACCTCTTCGAGCTAATGAAAGCAGAAATGGGACGTAATACGATTCGCCTACGCTTCTCTGCTCTCCGTTCTTTTTATAAGTATCTGCTTCAGAGGAGAGGCTTCACACATAATCCTATAGCAGAGGTTCAGCTCCCTAAAGCACAAAGGAGCCTTCCCGTAATCATTTCTGCAACACAAGCGGTGGCACTCTTGGAGGCTCCCTTTAAGGTTACTCATTCCAAACAGGCACCTCAATGGGTTTCGTTTAGAGATGCCGCTATTTTAGAGCTGTTCTACTCAACTGGCCTCCGTCTCTCCGAGCTAGCAAAATTAGATGTAAAAGATATAGACTGGATAGCGGATACTCTCCGCGTAATGGGGAAAGGGAATAAAGAACGACTTTTACCAATCGGGTCTCCAGCAATGATCGCGTTACAAAAATATCGCCAACAAGCGAAAGTGAATGAAGGGTGCCTTTTTATATCGAAACTGCGTAAGCCCATCTCCACTCGCGCCATCAATAACCTTTTAAAAAAGTATATAGAAGCGGCTGGAATTCCTTTTGACATCACCCCTCACAAACTCCGCCACAGCTTTGCCACCCACCTTCTCGATAATGGTGCAGACCTCAGGAGCGTTCAAAGCCTCTTAGGGCACGCATCCCTCTCCACGACACAAATATACACGCATGTTTCAAAGGAGCGGCTAAGAGCTGAATATAATAAAGCTCACCCTCGAGCTTAGCCCTACTTATAAGTGTAATATTTTATTACTTAGTGCTTGCTATTGAGAACCGTTCTCAATAGCGATATTGGAAAGTTATGAAACTTACATTACGACACATAGCAAAAATCGCACTGCCACTAGCATTCTCAGCTACACTTGCTTATTCACAAAACTTAAATCTGGACTTCACAGAGAGTAGCGACGCTTTAGTCGTTTTTGGCAATGATGATGAAGTCCAAGCAAACCAAATCTCCGCCTTTAAAACCGGAACTCCTCTAGTCGATGTTCCTCAGAGTGTAACCGTTGTCACACAGGAGCAAATTCAAGAGCAAGCGGTTGATAGTATTGCTGATATTGTAGATTATACGCCTGGCGTAAATAACTCTCAAGGTGAAGGACACCGTGACTCCGTCGTCTTTCGCGGAGTGCGTTCCACCGCAGATTTCTTTCAAGACGGAGTGCGTGATGATGTTCAATATTACCGTGGGCTTTATAATGTAGAGCAAGTTGAAATTCTCCGTGGTCCAAACGCCCTTAGCTTTGGTCGAGGCGGCTCTGGCGGAGTCATAAATCGAGTTCAAAAGAAAGCTGAGGTGGGTGATACCTTTGGGGAATACTTAGGAAGAGTAAACTCCTTTGGTGCTACAACAGCGCAAATCGATTACAACTATTCATTATCTGACGATGCCGCCTTAAGACTCAATGCAAACTATGAATACCTGAATAACCATAGAGACTTCTACGATGGAAACCGCTACGATATCAATCCAACTTTCACCTATAATCTTTCAGATGACACCACTTTCAGGTTTTCATATGAATATAACAATCACGAACGCTTCATCGATCGTGGCATTCCCACAGGAGATAATGGAAAGCCTGTAGAAGCTCTCGATGGTGTTGTATTTGGTGACGAAGACTTAAATTTTTCTGAGTTTGAAGCTCACGTTGTGCGTGGCACGCTTGAGCATAATTTCTCTGACACTTGGAAAGCGAGCGTCACTGCTTCATATGGAAACTTTGATAAGCTTTACCAAAATTTCTACGCTTCAGATTATGTAGAATCTACCAATCAAGTAGAACTTGATGGATATAGAGATACAACGCAACGCGAACGATTCCAACTTGCTGGAGATTTCATAGGTGAATTTTCCACCGGAAGTGTAGATCATAAGGTTCTTCTCGGGACAGAATTAATCCATACCTCAAACGATAACGTTCGCTTAAACAACGAATGGGCGAGTAATGGAGATGACCAACAGTTCTTTAATGCAAGTAACTTCAACCTCAGAAATGGTGTTTTTACCGATAATGCAGGAAATGTCTTAGACACAGCCACATTCTCTGACTTTGCAGATAATACTCAGGTCACCGTGAATACATTTTCTTTCTTCCTTCAGGATGAGGTGAGTATCAATGAGTATATAGACCTTACTTTAGGAGCCCGTGTCGATAACTTTGATATTGAACTAGATAGCTTCGATTCTAACGGGAATTCAACTCGCTCCAGCCAAACGGATGCTTTCGTTACGCCGCGTGCTGGACTCGTAATTAAGCCTCAAGAAAATCTCTCATTATACGCAAGTTATAGTGAATCTTATGTGCCTGCCAGTGGTGGACAATACGCAAACTTAGGAGACCAGTTAGACCCTGATCGTTTTACCAATCTAGAAGCGGGGTTCAAGTATGACATTCAGGATAACCTCAGCTTTACCGCCTCAGTATTCCAAATTGATCAAACCTTAACAACGGAGAATAATGCAGGACAGCAAGTTGAGGATGACGCTCAAACTAATGGTTTTGAGTTCCAACTCAAAGGGAATATAACCGATAGATGGTTTGTGAACGCAGGATACAGTTACCTAGATGGTGAAACATCAACAGGAGCTACTCCTAGAGAGCTCCCACAAAACTCCTTCTCAATATGGAACCGCTACCAAGTGACAGATCAGTTTGGACTCGGATTCGGAGTCATCTATCAAGATGAAACACTTACAGATAACGGTTCCTCATCTAAGTTACCTAGTTACGTTCGCGTAGATGCTGCTGCATACTACACCCTTTCTGATAATTTCCGTGTCCAACTCAACATAGAGAACCTGTTTGACACTGATTACTACCCTACATCACACAGCTCTCATCAAGCAACCATTGGCGCTCCGATCAATGCGGGAATAACATTCGTAGGACGCTTCTGATTATTACTCAATTTACCTCATAGCTTAAAACACCACGTCTCATTATCGAGCGTGGTGTTTTATTATTCATCAAATATCTAGCCTTTAGTTTCTTCTACTATGGAACGACTATTATTTTAACAGTGGATTTCTAAATATTTGATTTACATTTTGCCTGTATATAAAGAGATTAGTAACATGCCATTTGTTAGAATATTCTCAAGATCTCTATCTATTCTCATTATATCGTTTTTACTATCCTTCTCTTTCGCTGAGACAGTGCCTCAATACATGATTGACCTAGAGAACCTACCTAAAGAAGAGAGAAAAGATTTCTACAAACACCTCTCAGAAGCTAAGCGCCTATTTTCTCAGCAAAGGATCATTGAAGCACTAGACACCATTGGTGAAGCAGAAACAATGATTCCTGAATTTCCGTCTCTGATGAGTATGAAAGGTGCCTGCTATGTAGAATTAAGAGACTTTGATACCGCTAAAAGAATATTTAAGAGATGTAATGAAATAGTTCCAAATAACCACAGTGTTCTCTTTAATCTTGGTGAGGTTAGCTTTGTCCAAGCACGTTGGAAAGATAGCCAGACATACTTTAAGAAAGTAAATCAACTCTTAAAGAATGCGCCAGAAGACCCTATCTACTTATTATCAGAGTTTAAAAACTACATTGCTGATAAAAAACTTGGGAATAATGACGCTGCAAAGATAATTGAAAATAAATACGACTACACTTTTGATAGTCCAATTTACTATTTTATAAACGCAGTTAAAGAATTTGAAGCTGGCAATAAGGTCGAATCCCAATCCTGCTTACAACGCGCTAAAACAGTCTACACAAACCTTGGAATGCTTGACCCTTGGCAAGACTGCCTAATTGAAAGTGGATACATAAAAAGCTTCTACGGCGGCGGAGATCGTGAAGAAGCTGGTGGGACTAGCCTTAAGGTTAAACCAGTTAAAGAATAAGTATTTTTAATCTTAGATGCTTACTAATCCTTCTCAATATTTAATCTCTACACTATGGGAGAGTTGCTCTAAGTTAACATTATATGTTTTCGCTATTTCGTGAGAGTGTGAGTTAGGATAATCTTCTGCGTAATAAACTGCTTCCACTCCATGCGCGCATAAAGCCTGCATGCAAGATGTACATGGCAGAGTAGTGCAAGCGATAATGCGCGCCTGCCCCCTTTTAATAAGTGAACAGAGGTTAATTTCAGCATGAAGCATGAATTTTTGCCTCTTATCCCGATCATCCCAAAAGCTGGGAGGAGCATCATAGCCAGGTGCTAAACCATTATATGCGGTACCGATAACTCGATTGTCGTAGTCGATTGCTGCAGCGCCCACTTTTCTATAGGGATCTTCGCTACGTAAACTAGCAACGTAGGCTAGCGCCATAGCATATTCTGGAATGCTTAGCCGTTCTTTCATTTAAGCTTAAAGGTACTACTGGAGGTTCCCTCAATAGGAAAAAAACTTATCTACCCTGCTGATTCAGCATACCTCCTAAGGCACCCCCACCTTCTCCTGCTTGAGGCGTATTCCAAGGCATATCGCTCTCTTCAGAACCTTTCGGTAAAACTGGTTTTCTCTCTGCCGTTTCAGGCAATGAACAAGAATAGATAAATAAGGAATATATCGCTAATAAAACTATGGGAAAAAATTTCATGTAGAGGAGTTCTATTACGCGGCGACAACTATTTCAAACCAAAAAAGACCTACATTTCTGTAGGTCTTCTTAATTATAGAATTCTGAAGGAATTACTTAGTCCCAGAAACGTAAGCCGCTTGGCTCATTCCTACTTCTATCTTTTTCTCTCCTCCGTGCCAACTCATAAGAGAACGAAGACGTGATCCCACTTCCTCGATCTGGTGTGCCGCTTCTTCCTTACGGATCTTATTAAATTTCTGGTAGCCACCTTCATATTCAGCCATCCATTCTTTCGCGAATTTCCCTTCTTCAATTTCTTTAAGCTGGGCTTTCATACGCTCTTTCACTGACGCATCAATGATCTTAGGTCCCACAGAAACGTCTCCCCATTCTGCAGTCTCAGAGATTGAGAAACGCATTCCCGCGATTCCTGACTCAATCATAAGGTCAACGATAAGCTTAAGCTCATGAAGACACTCGAAATATGCCATTTCTGGCTGATAGCCAGCTTCTACGAGTGTTTCAAAACCTGCTTTAACAAGTGCAGATGCACCTCCACAGAGAACTACTTGCTCACCGAAGAGATCAGTATTTGTTTCCTCGCGGAAGCTTGTTTCAAATACTCCACCCTTAGTGCATCCTAGCCCTTTAGCCCATCCGAGAGCAATCTCTAAGGTGTCTCCTGTAGGATCTTGGTGAATAGCAACTAATCCAGGAACTCCTTTTCCTTGTGTAAACTGGCTACGAACCGTGTGTCCAGGTCCTTTTGGAGCAACAAGTGCTACGTTTACATTTTCTGGTGGTGATACGAAACCGTAATGAACTGCAAATCCATGAGCAAAGAAAAGCGTTTTTCCAGCTGTGAGATATGGCTCAATATCTTTTTTATAAAGAGATGGGATGACGGTATCAGGCGTTGCCACCATAATTACATCCGCTTCTTTTACTACGTCCGAAACATTCTTTACTGTGAAACCTAATTTAGACGCCACTTCACGAGACTTTGATGATTCATGAAGTCCAATCATTACTTCACAGCCACTATCCTTGAGGTTAAGAGCGTGAGCATGCCCTTGTGATCCGAATCCTATGATTGCGAGCTTGCGGGATTTTACCGCATCTATGTTCGCGTCCGCGTCTGTATAAATTTTTGCTGCCATTGCCTTATTAGTAGATTATTGAGAGAGTAGAACGTGGAGAGTGAAACGTAATGCGTCAAGCATCAGGTTAAGAGAAATAAAGAAAAAATGACGGACATGCACTCTTTACACCGTCTAAGACTTAAGAAATATTAATTATCCATGATTCACGATAGTGCTATTATATCGCCAGATGCGAAAATTGCCGCAGATGTAGAGGTAGGAGCGTTCTGCTTCATCGGTCCGGATGTAGAAATTGGAGCTGGCTCCAGACTTCACGCTAATGTCGTGATTGAAAAAGAAACCTCCATCGGCTCAGATTGCGAGTTCTTTCCTTTCTCCGCGATTGGAGGAAAGACACAAGATCTGAAGTATGATGGAGAGCCTACGAGACTCGTCATCGGAGACCGGAACACTTTTAGAGAAAACACTACCGTCCACCGCTCTACCGATAAAGTAATCCCTACGAGGATTGGAGATGACAATCTCTTCCTCGCTTATGCCCACGTGGCGCATGATTGCCAGATTGGAAATAACATTATTTTCTCTAATAATGGAACGGTTGCGGGACACGTCATCGTAGAGGATTATGCTATTATCAGTGGACTCACCGCTATTCACCAATTTTGCCGCGTAGGACAACACAGCATCACGGGAGGGTGTTCTAAGATCGTACAAGACATCCCCCCTTTCATGATTGTGGATGGAAACCCCGCCGGAGTAAGAGGGATTAATACCACTGGGCTACAAAGAAGAGGATTTACCAGTGAACAAATCCGCGAAGTAAAAAACGCCTATAAGGCACTCTTCTTAAAAAAGGATCTTAACCTTCAAGAAGGCTTAGATAAACTCGCTGATAATACAGGTCTGACGGCCTTGGTTCGTGACTTCGTAAAATCTAGCGAACGAGGCGTCACCAGATAAACATAGAGAAGCTTTCTAAGCTTCTTCAGTTAGGGTAGCGTACCCTTCCAGAGTGCAAACGAAAGCATCCTGTTTTTGTTGTCCTCCCTGCTGGAGGCACAACACTCTTTAAAAAGAATAGGTTCATTTCATTTGCAGGATAGTCAACTTCTTCGGCAAAGATGCCAAAGAATATACGCAGGATGCGTGTGCTACCCCGCCTTACGCGATCTCCGTTCCTTCAGAATTCGCCAGCTCTCGAAACGCAGAGATCATCTTCCTAGAGATTGCCCCTGGTTTGCCGTCGCCGATCTCACGCTCATCTAATTTCACGAGCGGGATCACCTCTGCCGCCGTTCCCGTAAGAAAAATTTCATCTGCAACATATAGGTCATAGCGAGTCATCGTCTTTTCCTCTAGAGTAAGGCTCAGCTTCTCAGCGAGTTCGAAGATTACTTGGCGTGTAATCCCATCAAGAGAGCCATCAGAAACAGGAGGCGTTTTAATCATTCCATTCTTAATGACGAAGACGTTATCGCCAGTACACTCAGCCACATAGCCTTGCTCATTCAGCATCAGCCCCTCTTGCGCTCCTGCCTTAATCGCCTCCACTTTAGCCATTACGTTATTAAGGTAATTTAGTGACTTCACTTGTGGGCTCAAAGCCGCTGGGGCGGGGCGACGCGTAGAACAAGTCACCACTTCCAGCCCATTTTCATAGCACTCATCTGGATAAAGGGTTATTCCAGAAGCGATAATGAACATGGATGGGTTTGGGCATTGATGCGGATTTAATCCTAGTGGACCAATCCCTCTCGTAATAACGAGACGAATGTATCCATCTTTCAGTCCGTTCGCCTTGCAGGTCTCAACCGTCGCCTGACAAACCTCTTCAATACTCCATGGCGTTTTCAAAAGAATCGCCTTAGCGGAGTCAAACAATCTCTCTATATGCTCATGCAAGCGAAAAACACGCCCATTGTAAAAACGTATCCCCTCAAAAATTCCGTCTCCATATAATAAACCATGATCGAAAACAGATATCTTCGCTTCGTTTTCATCAACTAGTTTTCCATCGAGCCAAATTTTTTGAGACATATCTTATATAAATCGTGAAGTATCTTCTACACTCTTTACTCATATTGAACAGAAAGATTTTTGAGAAATACAACCGCATCTATTAAACTGAAAATGTTAAGATAGTCTCTCAATCTCATTTAGAGTCTACAGCCCCAATTCGGGGTTCGTAAAATTTATGTAATAAAGAGTCGACTTCTACCGCTCTTTGATCTATGTCCCTCACTGAGCATTACTTAGGTCTATGTTGCCAATTAAGCATTAAGTCATTTTTTGACTCTTCCGTTTAAAAAGCTCTCATTGAAATAAGTTTTCCAAATGTAACGAAAGAAATATGAATAAAATGTATGTAGGCAATCTGCCGTTTAGTGTGACCGAAGATAATCTCAAAGAGCTATTTCAAGGCTTTGGAGAAGTCACTGAAGTGAACCTTATCATAGACAGAGAGTCTGGATACTCAAAAGGATTCGGCTTTGTCACAATGGCAGATAAAAGCTCAATGATTGAAGCGATCAAGAAACTTGACGGCAACGATTACGAAGGTAGAGACTTAAGAGTTAACGAAGCAAGACCTAAGGAAGACCGTCCTTCAGGTGGTGGTGGCGGAGGCTACAATAAGCGTTACTAAAAGCTTCAAAAATCAGATTTAAGCGATCACATCGCTTCTATACTCTGCTTAAATACCATAAGCAGAGTTTTTTTATATGAAATCATTTGATCAATTAGCCTTAAAGCCAGAGATCCTCCAGGCACTTAAGAAAAAAGGCTATGAAACTCCTTCTCCTATCCAAGCTGCTGCGATCCCAGCCATTCTTGAAGGAAAAGACATTCTAGCAGCAGCACAAACCGGCACAGGAAAAACAGCTGGGTTTGTCTTACCAATTTTAAACCAGCTTTCAGAGCAACCGCCTCAGAGATTCCCAAGAGCTCTCATCATCACTCCGACTCGTGAGTTAGCGGCGCAAATTTTAGAAAATATTAAGCATTACAGTGAGTTCTTAGAGCTTAAGAGTATGACCGCCTTCGGTGGCGTAAATATTCGTCCTCAGATTAAAGCCCTCGCTAGTGGCATGGACATTCTCGTAGCCACTCCAGGTCGCCTTGTGGATCTCGTAGAGCAACAAGCATGTAAGCTTCACCAAATAGACACGCTCGTCTTAGATGAAGCGGATCGCATGCTCGATATGGGATTCATTCGCGATATCCGCAAGATCGTAAAGCAACTGCCCAAGAAAAGGCAAAACCTTCTCTTTTCCGCAACCTTCTCAAAGGACATCCGCCGCGTTGCAGAAGAATTTCTGCAACAGCCAAAAGTAATAGAAGTCGCGGTTCAAAATGCTACTGCCGATAAGGTTTCCCAAAAGGCTTACCGTTGTGACCAGGCGGTGAAAGGCGAAGCCCTCATCCAGATCATCAATGAAGAGAACTTATCCCAAGTCATCGTCTTTACTAAAACTAAGCATGGAGCTAACCGCTTGAGCAAAAGATTAGTTTCTGCGAATATCTCTTCCTCCGCTATCCATGGAAATAAATCACAAGGAGCACGAACACGCGCTCTCAGTGAGTTTAAAGAGAATAAGGTAAGGGTTTTAGTCGCTACTGATATTGCAGCGCGCGGTATAGACATCGCCGATCTTCCTTACGTAGTCAATTATGAGCTCCCTAACGTCCCCGAAGACTATGTGCACCGCATAGGACGAACGGGACGTGCGGGAAGAGAAGGCACAGCTGTCTCACTAGTGAGTAATGATGAGCGCCCATTTTTTCAAGCGATCGAAAAGCTGACAGGCAATAAAATTCCTCTTGATGATTTAGATGGGTTTACTCCTACGCAATGGACTGATCGTGCACCAACTGCTAAAGAAGTTATGAAAGTAGCTGAAAGACGGAAGCAGGAAGCTCGAAAACAAAGACCTTCTGGATCTAGGAATGGTTCTTCTCCGTCTCAAAACGGTGAACAACATCGTAGAAATAGCTCGAGAAGCTATAATCGTAGATAAAGGCTATTGTAGTAAATACATCACGCTTAAATAACATTGTATATTGTAGTATGAGAAAAGGGGCGTTTACGCCCCTTTTTTATGTTTAAACATTAGCACTAATAAAGACTTAGATGAAGTCAGTATAACGTCACCTATTCCTCGAGCGCACAGAGAACGGTATAGGTAAGCCTAAGCAAATGTAGTTATCACGAATTCTGTTTTCAAGATATGCCTGATAGTTCTCACTCATAAGCCTCTTGTCATTAACAAAGAGAATAAGAGTAGGAACTGAAATTTGAGCATACCTTTCATTAAAGGCCATTGTTCCGTAAAGAATTTTAAGACGCTTTTTAATGGTCTTATGTTCAGATGGAGGATTACGAATCACGGCATGTTCAAGAATCCTATTCAGTTCACCCGTACTCATAGAATATTTCGAGCCTTCTCTTACTTTAGAAATCGTTTTGAAAATTTGGTCTAATGCCTGTGATTTAAGAGCAGAAACACACACAAAGGGTGCATAGTGAAGGAAGAAAAGCTCATCCCTTAAATGCTCCTTAGCCTTTTGCATTCTCTCTGGCTTGGGCTTGCCAGTATGAAAAAGGTCAAACTTATTTGCGATGATAATACAGGGCTTTCCTTCTGCCTGAATGGTGCGTCCGATCTTACGATCCATCGCTGAGACACCCTCAGCTAAATCAACTACCAGCAGCACTAAATCTGCTCTCCTAATTGCCTTTTCTGTGCGCATCGCAGAAAATACTTCTACTGATGTGTCACGCTTGGAGCGAGGTCTAAGACCTGCTGTATCGATTAAAGTGTGCTTCTCATTTCCACGTGTGTAGGGTATATCGACAGCATCTCTGGTAGTCCCTGATATTTCAGAAACGATCGTTCTGTCATCATTCATGATGGCGTTAACCAAAGAGGATTTCCCTGCGTTCGGTCGTCCAATCATTGCTATCTTGAGACCCACTTTTAGAGCCTCACCTTTTTTCTCTTCTAGTTCCTGCTCAATGTTAGCAAAGTGCTCATCTAAGGTATCCAACAATGTGAAAAAATTCAGACCATGCTCTGCAGAAACAGGAATCCCTTCACCAAAGCCAAGCTTAGCAAAATCCCCCGTCATCAGCTCAAACTTCTCCGTATCACATTTATTTAGGATAAGCTCGATAGGCTTCTGAGAGGATTTACGTAAAATTTTAGCGATCGCTTCATCTGCAGTTTGCAAACCTTGCCGCGCATCTACTACGAAGAGGATCACGTCAGCTGATGTCATCGCGATTTCCGCTTCTACTTGTACGTCAGAAGTAAACTCCTCATCCGCTTCTTCTCCTATTCCCCCTGTATCGATCAAGTTGCAGGGAACTTCCGTTAATTTACATGGAGCGTGAACACGATCTCTGGTTATCCCTGGCTGATCTAAAACAATTGCTATTTTGCGTTCTGCCAGCCGATTAAAGATAGAGGACTTTCCAACATTAGGTCGCCCCACTATCGCAACAGTCGGGGCTTTTCTTGAGTCTATCTCATCTTCAGTCATAATTTAAAGAGTGGTTTATGCTCCTCCGCAGATTCAGAGGGCAATTGCAAAAGGTGCCACCCATGACGGAAGTAAATGAGACCAGACCACAGAGTAAAGAAGCTTGCAAGCACCACTGTGAATAATCCTAGGTGCAGACACTGTAAGAGGTAAAAGGATACAACGGCGATTTGTAACCCTGTGCACACTTTCCCCACCCAATGTGGATCAAAATAAATGGGCTTTCGCCGTGTTTTTAATAGCCACACACCATAAATAATAAGTAGATCTCTGGCAACGACGATGCCCATAAACCAGAGAGGCATTTGCCACCACCCCTTAGTGTATTCCGCCATAAAGATAATACTAGTGAGCAGTAACACCTTATCAGCAAAGGGGTCCAAATACGCACCCAGCTGAGACTGCATATTGAACTTACGCGCAATGAACCCATCAAGTGCATCTGAAAGTGCTGCTATAGCAAAGAGGAAGCATGACCAAAACCTGAGTGATTCATCTGCTTTACCATCCAATAATGAAAATCCATATTGGAGAACAAGGTAACCGTAAAAAGGAACGAGGAGCATCCTCGCAAGCGTAATGTATGTCGGTAAAGTAATCCCTTTCACAAATCGATTTTATTGAGTATTGAGATCTGAAATGCAAGACTCAGAATCCTTGATTATCGTCCAAAGCACATTTCCTGATGAATTATGTGCTGAAAAAATAAGCAAAGAGCTCGTGAATGAAAAGCTCGCCGCTTGCGCGCAAATACATTCACCAGTAACAAGCTTTTATATCTGGGAAGAGAGTCTCCAATCGACGAAAGAGTTCCCAGTCTCATTCAAGGTCTCTAATGCAAAGCATGCAGAGTTTAGAAAACTCTTCCTCTCTCTTCATCCATATGATGTTCCCCAATACTATTGGCTTGATGCTCAATCCTCGCAAGAATTTGGACATTGGGTCAATGCATAGTATTGGGGCACTCAGCCACTAGCTCCGCTGTCTTTTCTGAGTCATCATAAACTCATTGCCAGACGGATCTATACACATTGCCAAATGTAATGGATCTTCCTCCGTGTCATTTGGCTCACTAGTCAAAGCTCCTCCGCATTCCACGAGCTTCTTGATACCCTCTCTTAAATCATCCAATTGAAAGGAAAGTCCTGTCCACTGCTTCTCCTTTTTCTCCCCTCCGCCATGGATGCCAATGATTCCATTTGCGATCACGACTTCACTCCACACTTCCATTCTGAGTGTTACTTCTCCACCAAACATCAGCACATAAAAATCCACACACTCTTCCCAATTATGCGCCCAGAGCGCGTATTTCACTTTTTCTACTTTCATAATTTATTATTTGCTCGCTTTCCACTCTTCCCAATTTTTCTTAGTTTCTAGGTATCGTTCCCACCTTTCATATAAATGAGAAACGGTCTCCTTTCTACGCTTTAACTCTTCTTCATGATCCTTCCAATCATGGGTATGGTCTTTATAAAAATCTGGATTCGCCATTGCCCCCTCCTTCTCACTCACCGCTTCTTCCGCTAGTAGAATGTCCTCCTCTATCGTCTCTAGCTCCTTCTCTTCTGCCCATTTTAGCTTAGGCGGCTGTTCTGCTCGGCGTGGTGACTGCCCCTTCTCTTTACTTGGAGGAGCCGCCGCAGAGGGTTGCCTCCGCTCTTCTTTCTTCTCCAAGTAATAATCATAATTTCCCACCTGATAAGATAGTTCTCCCGCTCCTTCAAAGGCAAGAATACTAGTGCAAACGCGGTTTAAAAAGTATCGATCATGCGATACGACCAAGGCACACCCATCAAAGTGAACGAGCGCCTCCTCCAGAACTCGGAGGGTATTAAGGTCCAGGTCGTTAGTCGGTTCATCAAGCACGAGAACATTCCCACCTTTCTTTAAAATCTTAGCAAGAAGAACACGAGAGCGTTCTCCTCCTGAAAGCTGGGAAATCTTCGTATTTATGCGATCATCATCGAAGAGAAACCGTCTCAAATACGCGCGTAGACCGATAGACTCCTCCCCAAGGCTCACGGTCTGCGACCCCTGCCCCACTTCTTCAAAAATAGACTTCTCATCATCCAGCTGAAGGCGGTTCTGATCCACATAGTTAATCTCTGTTTTAAGACCGAGTTCCACTCTTCCTGTAGATGGCTCCACCATTCCTAAGATCACTTTCAGGAGAGTGGACTTACCCAGACCGTTTCGCCCGACTATCCCGACGATCTCCTTAGGCTCTAGTTTAAAGGTAAGATCAGAAAACAGCACTTTCTCCCCATCTGGGAAAGAGGTGTCTGGATAACTCTTACTTACTCCATGCACTTCTATCACCTTATTAGAGAGTTGCCCTGCTGGAGGAATTACTAAGTCTACCGCCATCTCTACCTCTGGGGCGTCTTGGTCTTTTACTTCAAAGAATCGGTCTATCCTATCTTTCGCCTTAGAACCACGCGCCTTAGGCCTTCTTCTGACCCAATCCAGCTCCTTAGTTAAAAACCGCTGGCGTTTATGCTCCGTCCGAGCTTCATTTTCTAACCTTTCTGCCCGTGCCAGTAGGTAATCAGTATAATTCCCTTGGTAAGAAATAAAGTTCCCTCCAGAAAGCTCGATAATACTTGTAGCAATGTTATCTAAGAAATACCGATCATGCGTGACGAACAGGCATGTCCCCCGATAGGAAGCGAGGAACTTCTCTTGCCACTCTATCGCCTCTGTATCCAGGTGGTTAGTGGGCTCATCTAAAATTAAGAAGTCAGGCTTAGCTACTAATGTTCGGCATAACGCTACGCGGCGCTTTTCTCCACCAGAAAGGTCTTTTACCAGACGAGACGCATCAGGAGCATGAAGGTTATTGATAAGGGAGCTGGCTCTAGAGTCTAACTCCCAACCATCCAGTGCCGTGATACGATCTAAAATCTCATGAGCATCTTCTGCATTAGGGTCATCCTCATATTGAGAAATCATCTTCTGCACCTCTGCAGCACCGCCCAAGATATTCTCTAGAACGGTCTTCTCCTCTTCTAACCCAAAGCTCTGTGGTAAATACCCTACGATTATATCTCTTCTCAAGGAAACGACGCCAGAGTCTGGCTTTTCAACTCCAGCAATTATTTTTAAGGCAGTCGATTTCCCTGCCCCGTTTTTTCCTACCATCCCGATTCTCTCCCCTTCCGTAATACTAATCTTAGCCCCATCTAAAATAACGTGATGCCCGTACTTTACGGAGAGATCAGTGGCAGACGCGATGGAAACAGAAAGTGGCTGAGACATAACCACGACTTAACTTTCCTATCTCACGGAATGCAATGCCTGATTTGTAATGTGCCCCCTTTAACCAATACAGGAAACCATATCGCCTTCTTCTAGAAAGGAAGGCGGTGGACATCTTTACATATAATTGGTAGGAAGTGATACTTTATGTAAAAGCCCCCGATGTTTTTAGTTGTCCATACAGACTTAGACGCCACCCTTTTAGACCACGATACCTACTCTTGGGAGCCCGCACAAGAAGCACTTTCCCTTCTGAGAGAAAAGAGTATTCCCCTCATCCTAAACTCCTCTAAAACCTTAGCTGAAATGAAAGTCATTTCCGCGGAACTGGACCTCACTTATCCTTTGGTTTGCGAGAACGGTTCGTTTATCGCCTTTCCTAATGGAGGCTATTTCAGCCAACGCACCATCGAGAACCACTTTACAAATATAGAAAAGGGAGCCGGCTATACACTCTGCCACTTAGGAATAAGCCGAACTCAATTTTTAGCCAAAATCCACCAATTAAGGGAAAATAATCCTCTCTATGAGTTCGAGGGGTATGCAGACTGGGATTCGGAAACTATTTCAAAATATACAGGCTTACCCAGCGAGATGGCAGAACGATCAAGTGCGAGAAACGGAACGGAACCAATCCACTGGCACGGTACAGATGAGGATTTTCAACAGTTTAAGCAAGAGCTTACCTCTCATGAACTTAAAGCAGTATCAGGGGGCAGGTTCACCCATATTTCTGGCTTATCTGATAAAGCAACAGGCTTGGATGAGCTTAAAAGACTCTACCAAGCCACACAATCAAACAAAAAAATCATGACTATCGCCCTCGGAGATAGCCCAAATGATCTCGGAATGCTAAACGCTGCAGACATAGCGATCGTCATCCCTAATCACACCACTCTTTCGCCTCACGCACCTGATGTCATTCACGCTAAAAGCAAAGGGCCGAAAGGCTGGAATGAGAGCATGATGGAAGTTTTACATGCCCTTCTCAACCAAATGGAAAGTATGTAGAACGTAATTCCATATATCCATATAGTGATCGTTCAATAAGTTATACTTTCTACTTTTGCTAAGATTCGCTTGAATTAAGCTGGATTTATAATCGTCAATGCCGTTAAATTAAAGTAACTACATTTAGAAATATGAGAACACTTGCGTCTATTATTAGCTTACTAGGGCTTTGCATCCTTAGCTCTTTTGCTCAAACAACTCATAAAGTGAGAAGTGGTGAGCACTTAAACTCTATCGCCCAAAAATATGGGACTACTGCAAATGTTCTCCAAAAGTATAATGGGATTCAGAATGCAAACCTCCTCAGAGTAGGGCAAACCATAAAAATCCCAGCTAAAGGGAGTACAGTTACTAATATTAAGACTCCACCTCGTCCTGCGTCTCACATAGTAAAAAAAGGAGACACCTTCTTTGCTATTGCTCAAAAATATGGTCTTAGCCCTGAAGAGTTTAAGCAGGCAAATTCTAAGATAAATCCTAATAAGATCTCTATTGGGCAAAAACTTGTTATTCCAGGTGGCAACCCAGAAGATGTAAATAAAGAAGCATCTCAGCCCAAAGATGAAGCTGATTCAGTAAATAATAAAGCAAGTGAGAAATCTGACAGTAAGTCCTCTTCTGCAAAACCTACCTCCTTCACAAAAGTTGTAATTACTAGACAAATCACCCTTGGGGACTTTGCAAAAAATTATAAAATGACCGTAGCTCAAGTAAACGATATCAATGGGTGGAGCTATAGCGCAGACACCCTCTTCGATGTCGGATCAGAAGCCTACGTTAATCGTCCATAATTAGGACACCTTGCTGGCATGCCAGATACATATCAAACGGTAGACATAATACTCCCTTTAGAATATTCTAAGGATAAAAGCAGGAGAATAAAAGCGGTGGCACGTAAACTTAAAGTGCCGCATTCTGCTATCAATGAGATCCGCCTAGTAAAATACTCTATTGACGCTAGGAAGGCAGGGATTAAGATTCAGCTTAGGCTTGAAGTCACTCTCGGTAATGAAGCACTCCCGCCCATTCCTGATTACTCGGTCAACCTTCCAAGCCTACCAAGTAAAGCTCCAACTGTAATTATCGTAGGATGCGGACCAGCAGGAATTTTCGCTGCACTCACCTGTATTAAAAAAGGACTTAAACCAATCATTTTAGAACGTGGGAAAGATGCATCAGCGAGACGGTTCGACCTTGCTCCCATACTCCGCAAAGGAACTGTCATAGAAGATTCTAACTATTGCTTTGGCGAAGGAGGAGCAGGAACTTATTCTGATGGAAAGCTCTACACCCGTGCAACCAAAAGAGGAGTAGTGAGAGATATTTATGAAACCCTAGTTGCTCACGGTGCGCCGCATGACATACTGACTGACGCCCATCCCCACATAGGGTCAAACCTTCTCCCAAACGTTGTGAAAGAAATGCGCGCAAGTATTCTTAAGGCTGGAGGTGAAGTGCACTTTCAGGCTAAAGTGAATGACCTTCTCATCACCAATAATGCTCAAAGAGAGATCTCAGGGGTTACAACCACAGACGGAAGAGAGTTCAAAGGTGATTCTGTAATTCTCGCTACAGGTCATTCCGCGCGCGATATCTATTCATTACTTGTCAAAAAAGAAATCCGCCTAGAGCAAAAGCCTTTTGCCGTTGGCTTTAGAATAGAGCATCCTCAGCCACTTATCGATAGTATTCAATACCATTACGACTTAGGTGTATCTAGACCAGATATGCTTCCTGCAGCTCGATACCGCCTCGCAACAAAGATTGCAGACCGTGGAGTCCACTCATTTTGTATGTGTCCAGGTGGGTTCATCGTTCCTGCCTCTACAGAGAATGATGAAGTAGTGGTTAACGGCATGTCGCTGGCCAGAAGAGATTCACCCTTTGCGAATAGTGGAATGGTCGTAACCGTAGAACCAGAAGATACCGTCGACTTTGGTGCAGAGCATGGTGTCCTAGCGGGAATCGCGTTTCAAAAGCACCTAGAGCAAACGGCAAAAAATGAAGGTGGTGGTGGTCAAGCGGCTCCTGCACAACGTCTTACCGATTATTTAACTGGCACCCTTTCGACTAACCTCCCTAAAACAAGCTACTTTCCTGGCTGCAAAAGTGCTAGGTTAGATACTCTACTACCTGAACCTCTCACAAAAAGACTTCAAAAAGGTATCAAACTCTTTGGAAAGCAAATGAAGGGATATGTTACCCAAGAATCGCTGCTTATTGGTTTTGAGACCAGGACAAGCTCTCCTGTCAGAATTCCAAGAGACAATCAATCATTCATGCACCCAGATGTAGATAAACTCTTTCCCTGCGCTGAGGGTGCGGGGTATGCTGGCGGAATTGTTTCTGCAGCTATGGATGGTGTAAAATGCGCTGAAGCAGTGTCCAGAGCCTTAATACTATTAGCATAAATCCCTCAATTTAAGCGCGACCCACCTCTACAACTAACTTATTACGTAATTACATTATGAAATTTACTCTCGCTTTATTTTTAACTGTTCCATTACAGGCTGCGATTACTTCCATTGGAGCGACCAACACTCTTGATGTGGCAAGAAAGTTTCAAGATCGTGTCGCTGTCCCTGGGCATGATGACAATCAAAAGTGGACGAGCTCTTTCGACCTAGGGGCTAGCATGACTCGTGGGAATACAGACACTCTCTTTATTACTGCAAGCCTTACTATTGACAAGGACTTTGGAAAAAATGAATTCTTTGGAAATGCTACATATGCTTATGGAGAAGACAACAGTTCTGTAACAGAAGATACATTGCTCCTCACCGCTTCATTGAGTCGTCTAATCACAGAAGATAACCTATGGTATTTCGGAGGACGGGTTGATGGACTTCACGATGACCTCGCAGATATTGAATTTAGATATACACTTTCTAGCTTCTTGGGTCATTATTTCATTAAAAGACCTGATGACTCTCTAACTGTTTCTATGGAAGCTGGATTAGGCTTAAATACGGAGAGTCAAGGGGGAACGGATGAGACCTTCGGTGTTTATTACCTAGGGCAACGTTTCAATTATTGGATCACAGATTTCACAAGACTTTATCAAGGCGTAGCTATTTTTTCCGAGATGCAAGAAGTTGACGCTTTCGTGACTGTAGCAGAAGCAGGAATAGAAACCTTTTTATCTGACAGCCTAAGCTTTAAAGCCTACCTTCAGGATCGTTATGATTCCGTTCCTGCATCAGGAAGGAAAAAAAATGATCTTCGTATCGTAACAGGCTTATCTTATAAATTCTAAAAATGAACTATTGGTTAATTAAATCCGAGCCTGACGCCTTCTCTATTGATGACATGGAAAAGGCTAGAACTGAGCCTTGGGATGGCATCAGAAACTATCAAGCACGTAACTTTATGCGCGACGGTATGCAGATAGGTGATCGAGTTCTCTTTTATCATTCTAATACTAAGCCACCTGGAGTAGTTGGCATAGTAGAGGTAGCTTCGAAGGCTTACCCAGATCATACTGCGTGGGACGAAAATTCTAAGTATTACGATCCAAAATCACCTGAAGAAAGTCCTCGGTGGCTAATGGTAGACTTCTCTTTTATCGAGAAATTTGATGCTATCATTCCTCTAGATACCTTAAAAAAAGAAGAGCAACTTGAAGGCATGCTTACTCTTAGGAAAGGGAATAGGCTTTCTATCACTCCCGTAGAGAAAGCTCACTTCGAGTATATAGATCAGATGAGAGCAAAGTGATCTACCTTTAGGGAACTTCTGGAAACTATCTTTTACGATCAATACGCAATATATTGATATTCTAATGTCTTTGAAAAAGGGAATGTGTTTTTGCCCTTTGGGTTACTTTGCCTTTATAACAGAAGGCTTTATCATTCGTTAGTCGCAATACACGCATTACTCATGCCTCATTCTTTGCCCTCTGCTAAAAAGCTCGTAAATCGTTTAAACCTAGTTTCCAGGAGTCCCCTTTAGTATATTCCGTTATCAAAAATTTCTGAGCAGGTGGAAATCATTCTACGCAATATATAAAATTCTAGAACACTCATTGCATTGTATCAGCTCCTTCTCCGCTTGTACGCGATGGATAGTAGCAGGAGGAATCTTCATATTACATCCAGTGCACTGCCCTGACTCGGTAACTCGCACGATAGCTCCTATACCTTTAGATTTTATAATTCTTTCATATAACGCTAGAGATTCAGAGTCCACTTTTGATGCATCATTTTTTCGGGTCTCCTTTACTTCTAAAACCTTAAGTTCAGCATGCTTTTTCTTAGCTACCAAATTTTCACTTCGCTCAGTAGCAAAAGCCTTCTCTTTAGTTAACTCTTCTTCAGCCACACTTCGCTCCTTCTTTCTTAAGTCGACTAGCTCCATAAGCTCCAGCTCCTTTGTTTCCAGAATGTCTATTTCTTTCTCATACCGAATAACCTCATGCGAAAGCATTTGATATTCTTCATTCTTTTTCGTTTCCCCCTGTCTCGTCTTTAACTTTAAGACCGTTTCTTTTCTCGTTTGTCGGTCAAGCTCTAGTTGACTCACATCTTTCTGTGCTTTTTGTAGTGACTCCTTAGCATTTTTGACTCCATAGATTCTTTCTTGAAACGCTGATTTAATTTTATCCGCCTCTTCAGGGATTTCCTCTAGCTCTTGGCTAGCCTTAAAAATCTTTGTGTCTCTTTCTTGTAGAATGAGTAAGCGTTCTAGCATCTCGAACATAAGGGCAATAAGTATACTTACTCTACAGATACAAGAAGACCAACATGCTCGGCTCCTTTAATATCTACGTCGTCGTATAATAATACAGATAACTGAGCCTTAGATTTTAGCTGCTTACTTGCTGGTGCTATAAGAGCCTTACCTTGCTTGGAAGAAATTACGTCAGCAGGCTCTAAGTCCAGATCAATATTAGATAACTCTGGTAAAATCACTTTCTTCACTGATGAAGGAACAACGGACTCACTATCTTCTTTAGTAATGATATCGTTCAGATTATTAGAGCCTGCTAATTCGCCTAACACTTGATTTTCTTCATCTATATTCTCTGACACACTGACTAGTGATTTAGTAGAATCACCATTCATTAAATTCTCAAACACAAGATACCCAAAAGCACTACAAATAATAAAAGGTATAATAATGAGCCCCCAAAATTTAAGCTTTCCTTTCGTTTTATTTCTCGGAGAATTAGATAAATTATCAATTTTCATTGAATCTAATTCAATTGTATTCCCTTCCTTTTGTAAACTATTAGCATTAAATTCTTTTTCCACTTTTTCTGCTGCAGAAACTTTCGTGGGAAGTTTTAATTTGTCTATATTAGCTTCTTCATTTTTAGAATTTACCTCATCAAATCGTCGAAGTGTTGATTTCTTTTGCTTAGATTTAGATGGTGCAAACCTTTTAGAGGCGTTCCTCTTACTGGGTTTAGCGTCTACTCCTTCAATGTTGCCTGTCAAATAGGAGTCCTCATTATCAATCTCAGCTATTTTCTTACTGCTTGATGGAGGGTAATCACTTTTACTTTTTACGAGTACAGCTTGTTCATTAAGAGACTGCTTCATTCGCGCCTTATATTCTGCAAAATCTTTTTTCTCTGCCTCTAAGGCATTGTAATCTTCTCTCACTTTTGAGCGTAAAGCTTCTAATTTTCTTTGTTCTTTGGCAACCTCATCATCATTACTTATAAGACCAGCTAGTCTTGAGGATCCTTTAAGCTCCCTCTCTACTTTAACCGTGTTTACATTATGAGCGAAAGACTCTAATCTGTTCTCTAATTCTGTCCGTGACTCTTCGAGCCCCTTCTTTTTAAATTCTATTTCTTTTTGGTAGTCTCTAAGTCTCTCTTCTTTATTTTCTAGGGTAATACCCTTCGCTTCTAATTCCTTCGTCTTCGCTTCAATTTCCGCGCGCGCTGCATCTATCCCTTTTTGCTTCGCCCTAATGTGAGACTCTAACCCTTCTAAATCAGTTTCTTTGCGGGTAAGGGCTTCTCTTTTTTCTTTCAGCTCTTGCTCCTGATTACCTAAACTCTCTTTTGATATCTCTAGCTCCTCAGAAATATTACTCTGAGACTTTACCTCTTCCGCCCAAGATTCTTTCTCAGCTTCTAAAGACTTCTTGAGCTGCTTAAGCTCCTCATTGAATTTCTCTGCTTCTTTACTCTTTCTTTCTAAAGTAGCGCGTTGCGATTCTTGTTCTAAGCGATCTTTCTCTAGTTCTTCACGTGCCAGCTTAAGCTTATTATGCTCCTCTTCTAGCTTACCTTTCTCAACACTCACTAACTCAAGGTCGCTTTCTTTCGCATCTAATTCCTTCGCTTTCGATTCAATTTCCGCGCGGGCTGCATCTATCCCTTTTTGCTTCCTCCCAATTTGCGCTTCTAGTTCTTCTAAATCAGTTTCTTTGCGGGTAAGGGCTTCTTGCTTCTCTTTCAGCTCTTGCTCCTGATTCCCTAAACTCTCTTTTGATATCCCTAGCTCCTCAGAAATATTACTCTGAGACTTTACCTCTTCCGCCCAAGATTCTTTCTCGGCTTCTAAAGACTTCTTGAGCTGCTTAAGCTCCTCATTGAATTTTTCCGCTTCTTTACTCTTATTCTCTAAATTTGTTCGCTGTGACTCTTGTTCTATACGGTTCTTCTCTAGTTCCTCACGTGCCAGCTTAAGCTTATTATGCTCCTCTTCTAGCTTACCTTTCTCAACGCTTGCTAGCTCAAGGTCTTTTTCTTTTGCTTCAAATTCATTCGTCTTCGCTTCAATTTCCGCGCGAGCTGCATCTATCCCTTTTTGCTTCCTCCCAATTTGCGCTTCTAGTTCTTCTAAATCAGTTTCTTTGCGGGTAAGGGCTTCTTGCTTCTCTTTCAGCTCTTGCTCCTGTATAGAGCTTGATTTTCCTGTTACTCTATGAGGAATGTTTCCCGCCCCTTCTGTTTCATGTGAAAGTTCAGGCTTACTAC
>CALLLS010000035.1 GCA_938008215.1 uncultured Verrucomicrobiales bacterium
TTGAAAATAATTACTTCTCTAGATTGGTCTATAGAGAGAATTTCTAAGAAAGGTAAGCCTAAGTAGTTAAGAGTAGGAGATGGTTGCATTCAGATGAATATAGTCATTTGAACGCCTTTCCACATAACTTGATGGAGAGCCCGATTCTATGAATCGCCTTTAAATCACTATTCTCACTCTACTCAAAGAGGTTCGTTTGATTCTGCTGTTCTGCCTCATCAAATTTCTCTTTCATCGTAGTATTCTTGCGAGTGAGCTTCTTCACTGTTACGTCCTGAGCTTTGTCATTGGCGAGGCGTAAATTTCGATCAGAACTGAGAAGGGCATCTTTTGTTTTTTGAAGGTGTAAAATAGATTTGTCGATCTCATCTACGGCTTTAAGGAATTGCCGGGAAGCGAGGTCGTAGTTTTTCCCAAAGGCGGACTTGAATTTCTCTAGGTCGCTCTCAAAGTTCGTCACGTCAATATGCTGAGCCTTCACGAGAGCGAGTTCGTTTTTATATTCTAGAGAATTCATCGCCGCGTTTCTGAGCAGAGTGATCATTGGGATGAAGAACTGTGGACGAATGACATACATTTTAGGGTAGCGGTGAGCCACATCGACAATTCCCGTGTTGTAGAGTTCATTCTCAGGTTCTAAAAGGGAGACCAGAATGGCGTATTCGCAGCCCTTCTCATTACGATCTTTATCTAACTCTTTAAAGAAGTCTTCATTCTTCTTTTTAGTCGCCGTGGTATCACTCTCGTTCTTCATCTCGAACATGATAGAGACCACCTCTGTTCCAACCTCATCCTTATCTTTGAAGATAAAGTCCCCTTTGCTCCCCGTGCTCGCATCGTTGTCTTTCTCAAAATACGCCTTAGGAAAAGCGGTCGCTCGGATGCGGTTAAACTCGGTCTCGCAATGTTGCTCTAAGGTCTCGCCCACCATCTTGGTAGAAAGCTTCGCCTTAAAATCTTTAAGACGCTCGATCTCCTCATCTCGGTCTTTCAGGCGAATTTCATACTTATCCGTGAGCGCCTTCTCAGCGACCTGCTTTTCAAGAGCGGATTGATCTAGGTTATGCTTAAGACTATCACGCTCTTTCTCCACTGTATTGACAGCCTCTGTGATCGCCAACTTCTGAGATACCTCCTTGGATTCTAATTGCGACTTTAGCTGTTGGATCTCTTGATCTTTTTTTACAGTTTCCTCTTGAAGAACCTTCGCCTTTTCAAATTCAGCAATACGGCTAACACTCTCTTTGTCAGCAAGTGCTTGTTGAAGCTGAGCTTTTAACTCTTGGATTTCCTGCGCCTTTTGAGCGGCAGTTTCTTGGGTAACTCGGCTCTTTTCTACCTCAGCCAGTTTTGAGATACTTTCCGTCTCTTTCTTCGCCTCCTTGAGCTGGTTCTGGAGATCGTCCCGTTCTTTTTCTACACTGCTTACTGCCTGTGTCACTGCTAGCTCCTTTTGCGCGCTCTCAGCATCCAGCTTCGCTTTCAGCTCTTGAATCGTGGACTCCTTTTCTTGCGCCTCCTTCTGAGCCTTACTTTGTAATTCGCTACTAACCTTTTCTTTCGCTAGCTCCACGGCACTGAGCTTCTCTTTCTCAGCAAGCTCCAGTCTTTCGTTCAGCTGTGCATCAAACTCTTTATCGCGGACTTGCTTGATTAGATCGGCATATCCAGCCTCATCAACTTTAAAGGCTTTATGGCAATGTGGGCAGGAGATTTCGTTCATAATTGTTTACTGATTGAGCAATTTAAGAAGCTGACCTTTAGTTTTTCCATAGATATATTTAAATCTCGCCCAACACACTCTACAAGTATCCTTTTTTCTTACTGTTAGAAGACATTCTCAGAGAAAACTTTTTGCTCATTTGATAAAAAGAGGTTAGATATTTGCATATGATCGCACTAACTGAACAACAGATAGAGAAAATTGAATTAGGACTCCATAAGAGCATTGAGGAGATCGACACAGAGATTTGTGATGCGGAGCAATCGGTGTTCGCGATTCTCAATAAAACGAAAAAAAAGGGGGCGGATAGCTCTGAGCTCCTTGAGATGGAAGAAAGGCTAAATCAATATGGGGAGAGTGTGCGCGCGTTAAGAGCCAGTTTAGCCAAACTAGAGAAGCAAACACATGCATTAGTATCACCTAATGATAATGCGGCAACGGTGAATGAAGCCGTCAGGAAGGAAATTGCGACGCAAATCCAAAAAGAGACTCATAATAAGCCTGCGACCTTTAAAGACTTTGTGAAAGGTCTTCTCATGTGGAGAGACGCCCCTGAGGACCGTATGAGAAAGGATTGAGCTGGTGGAAAACTCAACGGGGATTCCCCATTGAGGTATTCCTTTGACTCCGCATAAATGAAGGGCATTGTTTGATATGCCTCATCCTGCGCTTGCTCAAACAGATCATAGACCATGGCCGCTCCCTAAGAGTCCGTGGATCATGAAGCAACAGTGGCGTGATTTACTCTTCCTGCATTGGGAGGTGGATCCAGCAGAACTGAGGGCGAGAATCCCCGAGAAGTTCCAGATCGATACCTATCAAGGGAAAGCATACATCGCGCTTGTGCCCTTTGATATGAAAGGAGTAACGGGTAGGCTTTGCCCATCGGTTCCTGGCTTCAGTGACTTTCCCGAGTTTAATGTCAGAACCTACGTCACTTGCGAGGGGAAACCAGGAGTCTGGTTTTTCTCTCTCGATATCACAAATAGTCTCGCAGTCTGGGCAGCGCAAAATTTATTCCATCTCGCTTATCGAAAAGCTAGGATGACTTACCAAAATGATAAGGGGAAAGTGTCTTATACATCCACTTATTCTGCTCAAGAACACTTCTCCGCCGAGTATAAACCTCTAAAACGAATATCGCCACCAGAGGATAGCCTAGACCGCTGGCTCACGGAGCGTTATTGCCTCTATACGACCTCTAAAAATGGCACCCATTTCCGCGGTGAAATCCAACATCCACAGTGGGATCTTCACACCGCTGAAGTAACTATTTCCGAAAACACCATGCTGGATGGCTTCACCCTAGGGGAAATGACTACTCCACTCTTCTGCCCATCCTTAGACGTGGTGGTTTATCCCTTAACCAAATTGCAGAAAGATTAGAAATCAATCCTCAGAGAAGTTCTGTCCAATCGCCCTGCTATAATCTCCAGTCCAATATTTTAGTCGGTAGTATCCATATCCGCCCTCATCAACAGAGAAAGAGAGACCAGAAATGTTTTTCTCTAGACCCTATCCCTTTCACTCTAAAGAGACTTCCTTTATAAGCCTCTATCTTAATACATCTGTAAACATTCCATCAATACACTCAGTTCCATTACAGAAAGCCATAATTTTAGTGCCTGGACGTTTTAGATGCGCTCTAGCTTCTTTATCACTGAGTTTTGTAACGTCAACGACCTCTACATTTGGCATATGTGCATACTTACTAACATGGTCAGGATAATAACTCGAATCTTTAGTTACATGACCTAATTTATGCCCATCAACTCCACTAAAAATAGTAATTGTCTCATCGCTATTTTTACGAACCTCATCAACGTCTCTTCTTATATCCCTCGTACTCATATACCCATCCGCCGCCCATATCTTGACCGATGGATTCTTATCAGAAATAAATTCAATTATGTTACCAATCTTATTTCTAGATATAGTAGCCATTTCACGACCAACCCTCAACACACCTGCTGCATCACCGAAAAGAGGCAAAGAAAATATTGCATATGATCCAGCTTTACTAAATTCGCCAGAAGCCACAAAAATCATAGCATTAGCAATATCTGCACCTGTTCCCAAAAGGGGTGCAAAGCCCGCATAATCTAATACCTTTTGCACTTGTTCTTTCGTTAAAGGTTCGGCAACGGGGGGAGGCCATGCAAAGTTTTCATATGGTCTAACTGAAGCGTCTAGACCCATGGCATTATCTGCTTGTCCCCAATAAGCATCTCGCTCCGCAGGTGTAGTTAGCTCGGAAGCACCGGAAGTTGCCATGTTAGTAGGTTCTGTTTCTTGAAATATAAACAACTTACTCCATGCAGCTTGTTGCTCAGCGAACGTCGTTAGAGTCAGTAAAGAGAGATTAAAATTTTCATAAGTATTTTAAAAACTATAGAAAATCAAAGAGGAAAGACAAGTGGATTATTAAACCCGAAAAATAAGTGGCACGCTCGATAGGATTCGAACCTATGACCCACGCATTAGAAGTGCGTGACGCACAAAGTAAAATAAAGGTTTTAATTTTATAATACCTAATTTATACCATTTAACCCTTGTTTTGACGGTATTTTAAGGGTAATTTATGCACTCAGATGAAAGAAGTTGCAGTTAAGGAAATACCAAAAGAAAGTAAGCTCAGAAAACAATACCGCTATGAAGTAGACGGAAGACCGCTAGGGCAAAAGAGAAAGCGTTTTAAGCATGGAGAACAAGAAGAGGCAAAGCAGTTTGCCGAGGAAATCCGAGAGAACTTTGGAAAAATCGCCGAAAGTAATAGAAAGCTTGTTACCGAGAACCTTCTTACTCAAGCCACCGAAGGAGCTAAACAACTTGCTCCCTTTAATGCCTCACTTGCCGAGGCAGTGGACTTCTATCTAGAGCACTTGAAGAAAAAGCAAAGATTAAGCAACTTGCCTATTTCACAGGTAGTGGGAGAATTAAGAGACCAGAAAGACAGAGAGGAAGTTTCCGCTAGGTATGCTCAGGACTTAAAGAACCGCTTAGCGCACTTCGAGAGAGACTTTGATAATAGACCGCTTGCCGAGATCACCAGTGACGAGCTAGAGGCATGGATTGAGACCAGAGGGAAAGCACACACACAAGCAAGCTTTAGACGCTTAATCAATGTTCTTTATAACTTCGCTATCAAGAAGGGTTATATAGATGAAAACCCTGTTGATAAAATCTTTAAACCTAAGACTAAGAACGATATAGGCATTTTATGCCCAGAGGACACGCAAGCCATATTCGCACACGTTACCCCAGAGCTTGCCCCTGCCGTTGCTATTGCTTATTTCGCAGGGCTTAGAGATGCTGAGATAGACCGCTTAGAATGGAAACATATTGATTTAAAGAGAAACCTCATTCGGGTAGATTCGTTTGTCAGTAAAACAAGCAATGTCCGATTCGTTACAATCACAGAGAACCTTTCCGCTTGGCTTACTCCATACGCTAAGAAAAGAGGCAGTATTCGCCCTCAAAATTGGCGTAGGCAATGGGAGAAGCTAAGAGAGCAAGCAGGGCTTGGTGGACACAAATACCCACACAATGCGAGCCGTCATAGCTTCGCAAGCTACCACATCGCCCAGCACGGAAACGAAGGCGAGACGGCAACACAGCTAGGACATAGCGACCTAAAAATGATTCGCTCTAATTACAAACAGCTCGCCACCCCAGAAGATGCAGAAGCGTATTTTTCTATAATACCAGAGGCGAGTATTATCCCTCTTTCAGATGTTGCTTGATTATTGAAACAAATCTCTAACAGGGGTATAAACTGCCCCTGTTTCAGAAGCTTTTCTAGTTTTAGCTTCTACTACTTCTTTCATAGATAATTGGAGTCTGAGCATTTCGGAGAAGTCGAACCCGTCCATGCAAACGATACTTTTCCCTCTACCGAAAGCTGAGAGACCTTCCTCTGTGAATCCAGAATAGCTGATAAACAGCCCTCTTGTCCAAGACGCTTTCTCACCTACTTTTCCCTGAAAGGTGTGCAGATCAGCGTTTCCAGTTCTTTCATTCTGCCACTTGGCTTCAAGTAGGTAAGTTTCACCTAATAACTGGAAACTGCCGTCAATTTGTTCACCTACTATGCGAAACGCATTTCTGGCACTTAATCCGTTTGCATCGAACAAGTCTTTTAAGAACCTTTCAAAAGCAAAGCCTCTTCTTTGTGGCAGGAGCTTAGATACTTCAACTAAGTCAATGCTAAGTTTTTGGGCTGTAACTTCAGACAGAGCTAGAGCTTCACTTTTTGATATTTTTGTTCCAGATAACCGAGCTAAGATCTGGCTTAGAAGTTTTTCCGATTTACTAGAAATTTCCTTTTCAGCATAAATTTCCCAGCCCTCGTGTAATGCCTCTAAAAGCCTGATGATTTGCTGGGTAGAGGCTAAATCCCAGAATTTTCGCATTCTATTAGCTTTTGAGCCTGATTTGTAATTGTAAATATCAGAGTAAATTTCAATACTTAGTTCATGCCTAAAAAACTCCTCGAAAGTTCTGTTTGAGAACGCTAGAACGAAGCCAGAAGGCATATCAAATTCAAGCTCAAGTTTCTGTCTCTCTATATTTGTTAAGATGCTCAAGTGGGATGATGTTAAAGGTTTTATATTTGGCACTATTTCTCATGAGCTTCATTTTTTTTCATTCACGCTTAGAGTATTCATCTTGACTCATTCTAAATATTGAAGTAAATAATAATATCTATCATCCCTTATCAAGTCTACTGATTAAGTTACAGAGAGCGGATAAGCCCCCCGTAGGTTGCGACCTACGGGCTTTTTTATATCTTTTCATAAATGACAGAAGCCACTTCTCCTCCTAGAGTATCTTTCTTTGTAGATGGGTTTAACCTTTACCACTCCATAAGGGGTGCGGAAAGAGACTTCCAGAAAACGTCTCTAAAGTGGCTTAATCTTCCTTCCCTTTGTAACTCATACCTTTTTAAAGTAGGAGGCGGGGCTTTAACGGAAAAAATTCATTACTTCACTGCATATGCAGAACATTTGCACAAAGAAAACCCAGATAATGTAAAGAGGCACAAATCTTTCGTAAGAGCCTTAACTGCAAGTAAAGTAGAGGTTCATAAAGGAATGTTTCGGAAACGCTCAATATGGCGAGATGACAAGAAAGAACGAGGTTTCACTTATGAAGAGAAAGAAACAGATGTAGCGATAGCTTGTAAGGTGCTATCAGAAGCAACGAAAGATAACCTAGATGTTGCAGTCATCGTTTCTGGAGATTCTGATTTCGTGCCATTAGTGAAAACGTTTAACGACCTATTCCCAGAGAAGCATATACGCTTCGCGTTTCCTTACGAGCGAGTCTCAAAAGAGCTTAGAAAGCTATGCCCTGAGTCTTTCGCCATATCTAAAGAGGCATACGCTAAACATCAGTTCCCAGATCGTGTGAAATTACCTAGTGGTAAGTATGTAAGTAAACCAGAGAGTTGGCAGTAATTTTCATTCATTATAGATGATGTAGCTTGCAGATACAATAACTCACAGTGTTATAGCTATGAGATATAAGCCCTTCAATTCTTATAAATGCCATTAGATAGACTATCAGATCTTATAAGTGATATATATAACTAAAAATAAGGGATTATTTTTCTTTTTTAATCATTTCCTCTTGCGCTCCCTTCATTTTGGTTCATCTTTTTTAGGCATTCTGATAATTCTGGATGCACAGTAAACAAAATCAAAAAAATTATGAAAATACTAACGGCATACGAAGTAGCTGAAAGGCTTCAAATATCAGTCCGACAAGTTCGGCACTACACAGCAACAGGTGCAATTAAAGTCATCAAATTTGGACGCTCCGTCCGAATAAGTGAAGACGCACTAACTGATTTTATCAGCGCACAAACCGCAAAATAAAATAACCCGCCAGACTTGCCGATTAAAAGCGAAGAATAGACGGGCTATCAATGTTTAGTCACAAAGATAAAAACACTATTCTACACTCTTTGGCAAGTCTTGGCTCATTTTAAATAATATGAATCAAGATAATAAAATTACAGAAGAAATATACCCATGGGTATGGGACAGAGAAACACGTTTAGAATACGGCTTAATAGAAGCCGTTGGTATCAGTAAATCAGCAAATACCGAATCGAAGTTTTACGTGGATCACTTACGTAATGGTAAAAAATGCCGTTTAGCATTATGTTACACAGAGTTTCAAGGCATGCTTTACATGCTACTCGATCAAGCTGAAAAAGTTGAGAACGGAGACTTTAGGGATTACGTATTTGTTGCACCTATTAAGACTGAGGAAGAGTTTAATAAGATAGCAGAGAATGAAGGTTTACAACCTTTGGGTTTCAGAAGGGTATCTAACGAAAACGACCATGAGTGAGACACAAAAACACCTAGCACGTGTTAAGCACCTTCGTAAAAATGGACATAGTGAACTTGCTGATAATGTAGAACTCATCGCCAAAGAAAAGGGATATGAGAATGACTATCACGCAGTTCAACTACGACCAGAAGGAGAAGGGCATAATTCGAGCTTAATGACAGCTTCCCAAATGCTAAGAGTATATTGGGAATTGGATGCAGAGCAAGTGATTCAATATCTAGAGACGCTCTATCTTCGCTCATCCAGTGATGTTGAAAGGGCTGTAAGTAAGGTCTTCGATGAAGGTGCTACAAAATCTAAGAAAAAGCATGAAAAGCGATTAGAGGTCGAAATTATACCAGAGTTAGTAGAAGCTATCACACCTACAAAGGCACTTATTAGCCCAGATCAGGTAGATATGAAGCCCAGAGAAATTCTGACACTTCTTTTTTCAGAAGAGGCTTTTCTCAACATGGGAGCAGTAAGAATGAGCAATGGTAACACAATGCGTCTAAATATGTGGACAGATAAGAACATTGAACAACAACAATTCATTGTGCCTAACCCTATGATTAGACCAGAGGGAAAGACTCAAGACGGTAAAGACTCACCTAAGTGTAATTCTAATATTAAGGAACGTAAATATCTCGTAGTTGAGTCTGATGTAGTGAAAGATAAAGACCACCAGTTGGGGATAATTTTATTTTTAGCTCAGTTTGCACCTCTAGTCCTAATTATGGATTCTGGTAGTAAATCCCTTCATGCTTGGTTTGACTGTGGCAATTCAGAAGGGCAACGGCAATGTTCTGCATTCTTTTATATAGCAACGCTGTTTGGTGCTGATACAGCCATGTGGACGGTTAGCCAATATTGTCGCTTGCCTAACGGACTTAGAGAAAATGGGAATAAGCAACAAGTCATCTACTTCGCCACCGATATTATAGATCATAACGATTGGAATGTAGATGGTCTGCTTTTAGCAACTTCAAAGCTTCTAAGAGAATGGAAATAGCAGATCAAGTAGACGAAATGCTTTCCTCTATTGCACAGAGGGAAGGACTTACAGAAAGCAGGTTTTACAATGTATCCAACAAAAAAAGGAAGGGTGAACTAGATGCACTACCTTATATCACAGGGGATAAACTCACCTTCACCTTAGAGACAAACGATCTTGTAGAAGGGTTAATTACAGAAGGAGGGTTTAGTGTTCTTTATGGTGCTTCTAATGTTGGTAAATCCTTTTTAGCATTAGAGCTAGGCACTTGTGTTGCAGAGGGGAAACTCTTTAATGATTTAGAGTGTGAGCAAGGAGGCGTTCTCTATATCGCATTAGAAGGGATACATGGCATGAAGTGCCGTTTTGAAGCTCTAAGACGAAGGGGGGAAAAAATAGATAAATTGGCACTGATTAGCCCTAAAAGATTCAATCTTATGAACGAAGAGACTTATACTGATATAGTCAAATGGTGTAAGATATTTGAGGAAACTGAAGGGCTACCAGTTAAATTGATTATCATTGATACTCTAGCACGTTCGATGGCTGGGGGAGATGAAAATGCAGGTAAAGACGTTGGAGATGTTTTAACTAACATTAATAAAATCCAATACGAAACTAATGCTCATATTATGCTTATCCATCACAGCGGTAAAGATGCCAGCAAAGGGGCAAGAGGACACTCTAGTATTAGAGCTGCTACTGATACCGAAATAGAAATCACTCAAGATAAACAAAGGCAATCAAAAGCCGAAATCAAAAAGCAGAGAGACTTAGACTCTAAAGGGAATAAGATACGATATAACCTTGAGGTTGTTCATCTAGGTGAAAATAAACGTGGTAAAAGTGTAACAAGCTGTGTCGTTGAATTTGATAATTCGACCGTGGAAGATACAACGCCTAAACAAAAGGACTTCAAGTCAGATGATCTACTAGACCTACTACCTGTTGAGAGTCGGCAAGAACTTATTGATACCGCAGAAATACAGTTTGGAATTAAGCAAACCAAAGTGACAGACGCTCTAAAGTATCTCAGTAAGCATGATAAGATCAAAACCGAAAAAGTAGGACAGAAGACTAGTTATGATCTATCAGCTAGCGAGAAACTCAGAAGAAACCAAGAGGGAGACCTACTAGACGGAACTTAGCTTGTCCGCTGAAAAATACGGACATATCCACGGACGCATAGCGAACATTTACTATGTGTCCGCAAATCATGTCCGTGTGTCCCTCTAAGGACACGGACAGATGGACACGTATGTTACTCTATTGGCTAACATTCATGATAATAATAAAAAGCACAATTAATCCAATAATTACAAAACCACACCCCTTAGCTGGATTATTATGAATTGGGTGCTCAGCTCTTTTTAAAGCCCTAGCACATTCATGTTCCCCTAATTCTGCACCAGTGGCAAAGAAGTCTTTTGCTAATTGCACATCTCTATCTACTACCCCAAACGGCATACCCATATAGAGATTTCCCAGTGTGTGATGAGCTTTTATAAATCCCTTTTTCCTTGATAGATGGATTAAATCTACGCCTGTTTCATGCACCCCTTTGTTTGGTGCATTGATTAGTTGCTCTCCAAATTCATGCAAGAAAACTGCATCAACTGAGTTAAAGAGATAGCTAGCAAGGATAGTATCTTTTTCGACATCAATACCGTGTTCGTAAGCTAACCCATAGTTTAATACTTCATGGTTAGATTTACCTGTTCGTATTTTTCTACATTTACCATCGGCAATGATTTTTTGTTGAATCTCTGAAAGGGGGGCATTATTTTCTCTTTTCTTGATGATTCCCATACAACAAATTGCCGTGTTTATGGCTCTAGTAAGATTCGTGTAGTCCATCTCTTTAGTCACCGAGCTGTAGTCATAATAAAACGTTGCCATAGATTTGAAATTAGCACCCTTTCTAATTTTATTAAGGACAGAAAACGCTTCATCTAAATCTGCATTGCATCCAATACCTTCACAATACATCGTAGCGAGTAGCAGTCCCGCAACGACATTGTTTTTTTCAAACTCTTTGAAGTAGAACTGATACATATCCTCATAGTCATTGTAACAATAGAGCTTGATCCCGCTCAAAATTGTCTTTTGCGAACCAGAACCATACAGTTCAGCGAAACGTTCAGCGAAACGTTCAGCGAACAACTCAGCGGAACTTTGGTTTAAAAAATCATCAATAGTAGTATCGTCATCTTCATCTAGAAACTCTACTTCGGTGTTGCTGTCTAGCATTGCATCTACTTCTCGTTCTATTTTCTCAACTTTCTCGATTCCATGCAATATGGCTATATCTAAACTAACTCCATTAGAGATAAGTTTATCAACGTCAGCTAAAGTAGCCTTTGCCAAATTATCACCTGAATCAGCTATTGCTTTCAATGAAGAGTAAGATTCTTCTGGAGTAGATATACTCATTGATAAGTTCTCCCTTTTTGTATGTTTTACTATCTTTCTCTTTCCCCTAAAACATTCATTTTTACTCCTGCTTTTTTATAAAGATGAGTTCTAACCATCCACAGAATCCCCGCCCCTAATGAACAAATTAAGTAGTATTTAAATGAGATGCCCCAACCGAATATAAAGCCGCAAATTAAAAATACTGGTAGAAAAAGAAATGCAAACGCTATCATCTATATAGAATTTATTTTACCACCCAAAATTTGTGACCTCTAGAGCAAGAATACTCTTTTAGTTGTTTGCCATCAACAGATTTGGTATTACCTGTGAAATGACAATTCACATCATGGATAGGACATTTTGCTCTAGATAATACCTCTTCAACGTGTTTAGTATCACCTTTATCAAGTGATCTATTTATCGTAAGAGCAGATACCACGGTTACAAACGCTAGAGGTAATACAACTTTAAGAATTATCGGTAGTTTTCTCATAGGGTATTACATTTATTTGATTTGAGGTTATTTGTCAAACATTAGGAGCATTTATCAAATAGACTAGCTAGGACATCTCCCATCTACTCTAATATGTGGCAGATGAACTATCAGCTAAGTTTTTTAAATGGGTTAAGTCTAACGGGTTAACCTATGCAGAAGTTTCTCCACACCTAAGCATATCGGTTAGTGCTTTAAGCACTTACAAGACAAGAGGGCTACCAGTTAAGCAGATGCCAATGGCTAAGAAGCTTATGGAGAACTGGGATGAAATTTCTACTACAAGAGAGCGTATGAGAGATGAACAAACCCTAGTTGCTAAAGTGCCAGCTTGGAAATTCAACCAGTATAACCGTCTAGCCTTGTCTCGTGGCTTACTTATAACCGACTGGATTGTAGCGGTATTGGATGAAGAAATAGAGCGTTAGGAGAGAAGCTAAGTGAATAAGCCAGAAAGTTTATATGCTCTTTTGATACCTAGAACAAGCCAGATCAAGAAGCTTACCAATACTTTCGCTACTTACAAACTCTCGTATCTACGTTTAAGCATTCTTTTTCTCATACCCTACAAGCTTGTAAGAAAAATTTCTCTAAGATGATAAGCCCCCCCTAATTCGTTTTAAACGTCGGGGAGTCCTCGCCATTACTTTTAATACCGTTTCATTTGGTATTAATGCTATCTCCACCAAGGTTTTACAGCTCAGTAGGATTCAATACTTGAATAAGTATGAGGCAAACAAAGCCTTTAGATAAATACGGTCTAAAAGTCTAATACCGAAATAATACCGTTTCACCCTGCATTTGGGTGCATTTAAGCGGTATAAAAGTGGTATTGAGAAATTCGGGGGGATTAGCCAGAATCGCTATAAACCCTTTACTTGTAAGGCTTAAAGTGGCACGCTCGATAGGATTCGAACCTATGACCCACGCATTAGAAGTGCGTTGCTCTATCCAGCTGAGCTACGAGCGCGTTCCCTCTGAATTGGGCAAAGATTCTTACCAGCCTTTTTTTTATAAGGCAAGCAGAGAGGTAAAGAAATTTACTTGGGTATAATTGCTGAGCAATTACCTATACTTACTGGCGCTCTGCAAATAAGCGCAGGAAAGCTTTTGCACCTGTTGGTGCAGAATATTTGTTTCCAGACTTCGTTACATTATTAGAACTAAAAGAATTAGCAGATAAATCTATAGAATGCTGAACCTCAAAAAGAACGGAGCCGAGATCCGCTTCAACTGGAAGAGTCCACTCTAACTTTTGAGTGACATTATTAAATGCAGGAGTTGGTATAGTTACATTTTGCCCTGGTGTGTAACCAAGTGCGAATTCGAAGACACGAGGAATTCCGTTGCCATCTGGGTCTGCTTCATCAGCGACTGTATCGATATTAAGAAGAGAAAAATCATCAAATAGCCACTCAGCGTAGGCATCTAGAGGCTCGTCTCCATTTGGTTCAGGAGGTGCAGAGATAAATACATAGTAATAAGTAAATGGAGATCCTGGCACATTTGCGTAACCAACACCATACCTAGTTTGGGTTTTAAAGAAAGGGTTTCCATTAACGGTTAGACCAAATATTTGAGGTCTGTGTGTTGGAGAACCACGCCACCCTTCTAAGGCCTCTGTAGGGGATTCAAAATCCGTGCCTGCAATAATTGCTTCTATATTGTTGTCGTCTTTATTTATTGGGTAAAAAGACGGAAGTGTAAACCCAGCAAGTGTTACCGCTATATTAGGTCCGTATCCATCAGGGTCTACATGTGCCCCATATGCTCTGTTACCCAAGTCTTCAGCTTTTTTTCTAGCAACTAAATGAAGCGTAGGATCATAAACCATTTCCGTCCTTTCTTGTTCACTATCGTTTTCGATTAAGTTAGCTAATTGGGTCTCCCTGGCATTTGGAGTAATCGCTGATAAAGGAAGTAATAAGATGCATAGAGCAATATAAGGTCTAAGTATTTGAGAGGTCATAATGATACTTTATGTTATTATATTATATATTTGTGATAAATCGAAAAGATAATTCTTTTGAATGCACTTCCTAGTAAAATTTACCTTACGAGCGACACTTAAGAGAAAATTTTAGTTACAGGCTCCCCCTTCTGTTTGTCAGGGCCAGCAATACGGAAGGGCCTCTTACTCGGTGAATGGACAATCTTATGCGCATCAACTCCAAGGGCGTATGCGATAGTAGAGTTAAAATCGTAAATAGTTACTGGATCAGCATCCACTTTAAGCCCTCTTTTATCAGTCTCTCCATAGACCCTACCTGCGTTCACTCCCCCTCCAGCGAAAATGGAAGTGAAGGCTCCAGGGTGGTGAGATCTTCCATCATTAAATTGTGGCTGAACTTCTCCACGCCCAAACTCTGAGGCAAGAACAACGAGGGTAGAATCAAGCAGACCTTTATTCTTTAGGTCCTCTAGGAGACCAGAATATGCAGTATCGAGGTCCCCACAACGTCCTTCGACAGCTGTGAAATTATCATAATGCGTATCCCATCCTCCAAGGCTCACTTCTACAAAGCGGATCCCTACCTCTACTAATCTTCGTGCTAATAAGCAACCTTGCCCAAAGTCACTTCTCCCGTATTGGTCTCGCATTTTTTCTGGCTCTTTAGAGAGATTAAAGGCTTCTAAATCCTTAGAATTCATTATTTTCACGGCCTCATCAAATAGTCCTGCATAGCCTTCTACTTCAGGAGTAGCGTATTCTGAATGAAATTTTTTATTGAGCTTATCCGCTATTGCGAGGCGCATTCTGAAGTCCTTTTCGGAAACCCCATGAAACCGCTCGACATTTTTTAGCCCTTGATCGGGCTTTCCGACAAGAGCGGCAGAGTAGTTTGCTCCCATCCAGCCGCCACCAGTTGTTCCTCCAGAACTATTGATAGCCACGTATCCAGGGAGTTCCTCATTTAATCTTCCAGCTTCACGGGTAATCCATGAACCTAACGATGGATGTATAATAGTGCCTAAGGGAGAGTAGGATTTATGAAGCAGGTATTGCCCTTGAGGGTGTGCGCCCTGCTTAGAGGTCATCGAATTAATAACGGTGCAATTATCGAGCACTTTAGCTGTTTTTGGTAAATAGCTTGCTACTTTATATCCCTTAATAGCGGACTCTATACCGTTAACCTTTTTATTAGAGTCCTTTAGGTCGAAGGTGTCCATATGACTCATGCCTCCGTTCATATTAAGAAAAATGACAGACTTTGCAGGGTTTCCTCGCGTCCCCTTTTGCGCGAAGGCCGGAGTAGCAAGAGCGCTACCAAGCATAGGCGCTACACTTACGCCTAAAAGACGCTTAGCATTATCCAGCATAAACTGGCGGCGGGAGAGTTCGTCTTGAGAATTATAGCGCATAGATGTCTGGAGTTAAAAGATGAAGTAAAACTCTTGTGAAGCAATAAGACCGCCGACGAGATTTCGGTAAAAAGAACGCTCGTCTTTAAATTCGTTGCGAAGTTTTGTACAAAACTCCATTTCGTCAGCGTCAGGGATACGATTCAAAACCGTGAGAAAAACCGTGCGGATTCTACTATCTGTATCTTTAGTCTGCTCTACTACTTGATTCACAGAAGCGTTAGGATTATGCACAATGTATCTCTGCACTTTTCCGTTTAGCAGCTCTAAGGCTTGCGAAACCGTTCCTTCTTTAGTAGATTCGTCGATAGCGGCAGATCTGGATGACTGCCCAAATATAGATAAAAAGTGTCCGTTTCGAGATGGAGTAGGTAGCTCAGAAGCACGACGCAGTTCTTCAGGCTTCCTATCTCTTTTTCTGGCGCCCATCATCGGAGTATTACCTGACTCGCTAGTGCCTTTAGCGGGAGGAAACTTTTTTTGCTGGAGTTTATCATAGGTCTCTAAGAGAAATTCTCCATACTGCTCCACGGTCATCTCATTAACCTTGATGACAAGATCCGGAATAGACATGACATGTTGTCCAGCGTAATTGAATTGTAATGAAGCTCTCTTCCTTTTGGGTAAAGCCTCTGGGTCTGTTACAATTAAAGAGATGAGAGAATCCCATATTTGCTCGGCAGACATTCGGGAAACTCTTCTTCCATTGAGAGCGTTTGCCTCTCCGTTCTTAAGATCTTTATTTGAAGAAGCGTATTGAAACGCCTTCGTCATCATTAAGGTTTTTTGAAATGTTTTTATGTCGTAGTCGTACTCCTTAATGAGCTCGGACAAATACAGAATAAGTTCCTCAAATTCCGTATCGTCAGGTGCTACATAATCTCCAATCACAGGAGTAAGGGATATTCCCATGATTCTCTCCCAAAGGCGCATAGCGATGGTTTGAGCGAACTGAGGGGTATCATCAGAAATCATCCATTGGGCAAACTTAGTTAAGGAATCAGGATCATCCTTTTTATCATCTCCTCTTAATCTCGCTCCATATGAAGATTTTCCACCAACCATTTGTTTCGGATCTCCATCGTTATATTTATAATCGTTGGGAAGCCTCGTTCTTCCAGTTCCCTTACGGTCGTCAATACCGTAGCCCGCTTTAGAAATAATGGCTCCATGAAGACCTAGAAGCCTTCCTAGCCCACCTTTACCTTTATATTTTCCAGGTTGCTCTACCTCCAGAAGTCTCACTTTTCTACTAAATGACCTTAAATTTTCCTTTCCTCTGTAGCCAGGGTTTCCATCGACGAAGGCTTTGAACTGGTAAAAGTCCATTTGCTCCCACTCCTGAAAAGGATCATCATGGCATTGCGCGCACTCCATTCGCACACCAGTAAAAGCACGAAGGGTATTTGAAAGGTGATCATCTACTGCATCTCCTTTATCATAATAACCAGCTGCGCCAGATGTGAGCCATACATTCCCTCTGCTGCTAAGAAGAGATTCCGTAAAGTTATCCCAAGGCATGTTGATCTCTACGGCGTCTCTGACCCAATCTATCAGTCTGGCATGACTCTTACGGCTAGGTCCATTCCCATGTGTTTCTCTAATGGTCAAAATGTTATAGAGCCAATTTATGGTGTGGCTCTTATATCCTGCAGAGTCAAAAAGGTAATCTGCAAGAAGCTCTCTTTTATCAGGGTTCTCTACTTCTAGAAATTGCAACGCCTCTTGTGGAGTAGGAATACGACCTACCGAAACAAGAAATGCGCGGCGGAGGTAAGTAGGGTCATCCGTTATCTCCGGAGTCTTAATCTTATTATTCTTAAAATTGTTCGCGACTAATACATCTATCTTATGAACATTCTCCTTAATTTCCTCTGGAGTAATGAAGTCTGAAGCCATGACGCTAGTCGTCATGGCTAAAAATAGAAGATGCTTATAAAATGAGTTTACCAACATTACTGCTTATTACTACGCGAGCAATAGTGATAATCTAAATAGAAAAAGCGTTTTTTGTAATTTTCTGCTGATATTGCGGATATTACATTCAAAAGAGTCACTTAGAAACGAGGTCATACCCACGCCAGTCAGTAATCTCTGCATCATAAAAGTCACCGATTTTTGCCTCGTCTGGGACGAAGACGCGACCATCAATGTCAGGAGCATCCCATTCACCACGCGCTATTCCGCCTTCTTCAACGAGCACTCTCATTTTACGCCCCACTTGCTCTTCATTCACTTGTTTAGCTACTTCATCAATGAGGGATGTGGCGCGGCGCATACGGCTTTGTTTAGTCATATGGTGGATATGACCATCTAGTTTATTAGCATGCGTGCCTTCCTCTTTAGAGTAGGTGAATATTCCTGCACGCTCAAAGCGGAACTCTCTTATGAATTCTAAGAGTTCTTCAAAGTCATCTTCTGTTTCACCAGGAAAACCAACGATGAAAGTGGTTCGGATCGCAAGATTTGGGATACCTGCTTTCATACGGCGGAGAAGATTCCTAATGTAATCTCCATCTGTTTTACGACGCATCACCGAGAGCATGTGATCTGAAATATGTTGCAGTGGGATGTCCACATACTTCGCTACTTTGTCACACTCTGCGATCGTTTTAATGAGTTCATCCGACCAGTGCGCAGGGTGAGTATAAAGAAGACGAATCCAGAACTCCCCTTCTATACTATTAAGTTCTTTAAGTAAAGACGCGAGAGATTCCCCACGCTCAGAATCAACTCCAGAAGTTGGTTTAGCGCGTTTTCCGCGACCCTCCCACTTATCCATCCCGAAGTAGGTAGTATCTTGTGAAATGAGATTAAGTTCCTTTACCCCAGAGGCAATAAGCGCCTTGGCCTCACGAACTATCGATTCCTGCGTGCGAGAGCGATGCTGCCCTCTTATTTTAGGGATAATACAGAAGGAGCAAGTATGGTTGCAACCTTCAGCAATTTTCACATACGCCATGTGTGATGGTGTGAGTCGATGACGTGGCGTATCATGATCTGGAATATACTGAGGCTTAGCGGTAACAGTATCGATAGATTCCTCTCCACTGGCTCTATTGATAACCTTACGAATGATAGGAGCTACTTGATTCACCTGATCCAGACCGATAAAGGCATCTACTTCTGGCAAGAGCCCTGGGAGACGATCGTCTTCATTTTTGGAGACATTAAATCGTTGTGAGAGGCATCCCGCTACGATGATTTTCTGTTTCTCTCTAGCAGGGTCTTCATGACGCGCATTGACAGCTTGAATAATGGTCTCAATGGACTCTTCTTTAGCGACATCAATAAAGGAGCACGTGTTAACGATGAGGACATCTGCAAGGTCGCGATCCTCTTCCTTCGTCATAGTCATCCCTTCTTGTTGAAGATGCCCGATCATGATTTCAGAATCGATGAGATTCTTGGCGCATCCTAGCGATATGAGTCCTACTTGAGTTGGCATAAGTTTAGAATTTTAATACAGGCATACATAAAGACATCAATGCCTAAAGTGCCTGTGCCCTGTAAAGACCATGGCGATTCCAGCTTTATTTGCAGCATCTATTACCTCTTGGTCATTCTGTGATCCACCAGGTTGGATGCATGCCGTAGCGCCCGCATCAATAGCTGCTTGTAAGCCATCAGCGAACGGGAAAAAGGCATCTGAGGCTACCACACTTCCTTTGAGAGAAAGATTAGAAACTTCCGCTTTCATGACTGCCACGCGCACAGAATCCACACGACTCATTTGTCCTGCTCCTATTCCTAAAGTGCGGTCATTAGCGCCGAAGACGATTGCATTTGATTTTACATTTTTCACGACGCGCCAGTTAAAGCGCATTGCTTCAAGCTCTGCTGCGGTCGGAACTCTTTCTGTAACCACTTTTTCTTCAAGATTTTCTAATCCCATTACCTGATGATCTTTATCCATCACCATCAGCCCACCTGGGACAGATCTCACAACAGGATCTTTACTAACGGACGCCCATTCAGAATTCATACGAACCATGCGGCGCCCCTTTTTCTTAAGGATTGCCATACTCTCGGGGGTATAATCTGGAGCAATGATGATATCCGTGAATATTTCAGAAATCACACGCGCGGTCGCTTCATCTAACGGGCGATTCATGATGATGACGCCACCGAAGGGAGCCTGCCGATCTGTCTCAAAGGCTCTATCCCAAGCTTCTCTTAAATTGTCTTCAGATTGCCCGACACCACACGGGTTAGTGTGCTTGAGGATCGCTAAACTTGGACGACGAAACTCCGCGATCAAATCGGCCGCCGCTTCGATGTCGAGGATGTTTGTATAACTAAACTCTTTCTTACCTGTTAGTTTAGTAAAGTAATCGCTAAAGTTTCCATACAAATAAGATTTCTGGTGCGGATTATCGCCGTTCCTTAATTCTTTTTCAAGAGGGAGGGAAACGGAATATTGCGTATCAGCCACGGTGTCCACTTTCCCGAGGTAGTTAGAAATGACTGCATCATACTCGGCAGTACGACGAAAGACCTTTAGTGCCAGCTTTTCGCGAAACGCTAGTGTGGTATCACTTTTATTAGAACCCATTTCTTTAAGGATTTCCCCGTAGTCTTGCGGGCTGGTCACCACGGTAACCGAAGCGTAATTTTTAGCCGCGCTTCTAAGCATAGATGGACCTCCGATGTCTATTTGCTCGATCGCTTCTGAAAGAGACACATCTTCTTTTGCTATCGTTTCTTCAAAGGGATAAAGATTCACGACAACAAGGTCAATAGTCGGTATATCATTCGTTGCAGCTTGCTCTTGGTGCTCCTTATTATCGCGAACTTGTAATAACCCGCCATGCACTTTCGGATGAAGCGTTTTTACTCTCCCATTGAATAACTCTGGTGCACCTGTAAAGGTAGATACATCTATCACCTCTAATCCTGCTTCTCTTAAAGCTTTAGCGGTGCCTCCTGTAGAAAGGAGCTCCACCTGGTGCTCGTTTTGTAATTCTGTAGCGAATTCTACAAGACCTGACTTATCGGATACAGAGAGAAGAGCGCGTTTTATTGCCATAAATGTGTTTGCTGTTGTGAATGGTGGGACTTAGGCGAGGAATGAAGTGGCGTAAAGTTAAATTTCTAGACCTTAACGAGGAATAGAAACTCTTAATGATGAAGTGCTTCACAATATTGAAGGTAAGACTTGTCCTGACAAGCTACTTAGCTTTTACTCTGAGCAAGTGAAAGTTACCCAGATAATTCAAATCATCTTAGCTGTAGTTATCTTAGTAGCTTTTACTTTTTCCCTTATCTTAGCTAAACATGTAAAAGATAAAGCAGCAGATCTAGGAAAAGGAGCGCAGAAACTTTACGGGCAACTTAATGAGCTGGATACAGAGGGAAGCCTGCCTGGTGCGCAAGCGATGCAGCGCGCGCGAGAATTCCTAGAAGTTGGCGATTACTCCGAGGCACGTGAGAAATTACTTTTCATCACTAATTTCTACTCAGAGGCTCCGTTTGCTAGCCGTGCAAGAAAGATCCTTGGAGAGATGAATCTAGACCAATTCTTTTCACCTGACACTCTTAAAGAAAAATCTGAATACACCATTAAAAGAGGAGATTCTCTTTCTAAAATAGCTAAAAAGCATGAATGCACGGTAGAATACATTATGGCGCTTAATGGGCTTTCTTATCCTGATCGCATCCAGCCAGGGCAAAAGCTAATCGTCAGACCTATAAACTTTAAAACCGTCATTGATGCCAAGCAACGTCTACTCACCTTAGTAGACGACGGGAAATATATTAAAGAATATCCCTTACTGGAGGTCACTGCAAAGAGCAGGAGTAGTAAAATCACCACGAAGATTGATCAGGCTCTCGGCTATGATAAAAGCTCCACCTTTCCCAGGAGCTCGTCATCTTACCAAAAAAATAAGAAGATGGTTCTATTAAAAGACGGGAATTGGCTCATCAGAGGAGTAAAACATCCTGACGAAATAGACCCAGGTTCTGGCTTCTTTCTGAGCGAAAGTAATATGGAGGAATACAGCATTTTAATAAAAAGTGGTGATCCAGTGGAAATTCGGCTTTGAATTCCTCTCAGACTTGTTTTAAGACTCTACATCCATATGAGCGACTACCAACCATTAGACTTTGAAAAGCCCATCATTGAGCTAGAAGAGAAGATAGAGACACTCAAAAAAGAGCTCGGTGACCAAAACATCGATATGAGCCCAGAGCTTACCGCTATGGTTGGTAAGCTGAAGAAAACCAAGGATGAAATTTATAATACCCTTTCAGCTTGGGATCGTGTGAAAATCGCGCGCCATGTGCAACGCCCTTTCATGCTAGATTACCTTAAGAACATTGCAGAAGACTTTACGGAACTGCATGGTGATCGCATTATAGGAGATGATAATGCAATGCCTGGTGGCTTTGCTACCATAGGAGGAATTAAGTGCGTAGTGATAGGACACCAAAAAGGGCGTGATACAAAAGAGAACCTTAAGCGGAATTTTGGTAGCGCGCATCCCGAAGGCTATCGAAAAGCGTTGCGCCTCATGCAAATGGCAGAAAAATTTAACCTCCCACTCATTACCTTTATTGATACTCCTGGAGCATTCCCTGGAATCGGTGCAGAAGAGCGTAATATCTCAGAAGCGATTGCAAGAAACCTACGCGATATGATGGTGCTTAAAGTACCAGTGGTCGCTGTAGTCCTTGGTGAAGGTGGCTCAGGTGGAGCTCTCGGAATCGGCATCGCAGACACGCTACTCATGATGGAGAACTCCTACTACTCTGTAATTAGTCCAGAAGGGTGTGCGGCCATTCTTTACAAACACCGTAAGCACGCGCCACAAGCAGCCGAAGCTATGAAAATGTCTGCCCCTGATTTAGAGAAACTCGGCGTTATTGATGGCGTTGTAAAAGAGCCAAGAGGCGGAGCGCATCGCGATCCCGAAACAACATATGCTTCCTTAAAAGAAGCCTTAACGGTAGAGATCTCTAAGCTTCAAGAGCTAGATGTAGAAGAGCTTCTCGATAGCCGTTATAATAAGTTCCGTAACTACGGAGTCTTTGCAGAAGGGTAATTTTATATTAACAACTTCTCACTTAGTCTCAATCCCCTCCCTCGTAGTGATAGTAAAAGACTTTCTCACTTCGATTTAATAATAAATGCTTTGAGTAACTCAGAGGTTGAGATCCTGAATCATTCACGACCTTCTTGAAGTATTCCAATCCAGTTGCTGAATTAGGAAACCACTCGGGTGCACTAGGAGGCTTCTGGTAAGTAGATCCATTTTGCTCATGTAATTCTTTGACTAGGGATTCGGGGACTTCATTCTCGTATTCGTATTTTATTGTAGTCCAATATGAATCTAATATGCCACCGCTCGCGCCAATGACTGGTTTCAATTCATCAATAGGTTTTTCACTAGAGCAAAGCTCATAGTATTCATTAATTATTTTAGGATCTCTAGTTGTCACGTCAAATAGACTAAACAATGCAAACCCTACTGTAAGCTGAAGAAGTAAACAACTGGTGAATGTAATAGCATGTAGCTTACGCCTTTTTTTATCAAATATAAGGAGCAGCAAAAATATGCACACAGGGAAGCTCAATATTAAAAGAAAAGCTGCGACCAACCAAGTGAATATCATTTTGAATAGAATGTTAAGTAGACGAGTAATTCACCAAAACCTAATATCATTACTTATGGCGAAATATGTTCAACTAAAACGGTGAAAACAGCTCTCTTAATTTGCTTAAAACAGTTAAACCTTCTCCACAACTGTTCTCATTTTTTCCTGTGCGACTACTTTTACGCGCGTACCTTTTTTGATGAATTCTCCGCCAGTGATGACATCTATGGTTTTACCATCGATACTTACTTTCCCCGCAGGGCGTAAGTCCATGGTGGCTTTCCCCTCTTTACCGATGAGATCTGTAGCAGCGAGACCGTCCGTCTTCATTTCAGAATCGGTCGCCCCAGACTCTTTTCTACCAATTTCTCGGTTCAAGATAATACCTGGAATAGAAACTTTAGGCAGGTACTTCATGAGGTAGTAGATCAGTATGATACTGCCGATTAATCCGATAGATAAAAGTAAGAGCGGCGTCGCAAAAACGCCTAACCACGAGCTCTTATCTCCAGTGATGAAATCGACTGAGCCGATGTCCTTAAAGTCAAAGCGGTCTACCATAGAGAATAAGAGAGCTCCTATCATCATGAGAGCGCCTAGCACGCCAAAAATAATCCCAGGAAAAACAAAAATCTCTATGATGACAAAGATGAGTCCCGCCACAAAAATAGCGATCACTTCATACCCCGCTAGGTTTCCTGCGACGTTGTTTCCAAAAAAGAAGATCCCAAAGGCGATCAAAGCAATGACAGCTCCTATTCCAGTGCCAGGAGTCTTCATCTCAAAGTAAACCGCTCCTATCCCAATTAAGATAAGGATGGGGGAAACGAAGGCGATATACCATGCCAGCTTCTCAAAGCCCGTTTGGGTAGCATCCATAACTTCCGATGAATCAAAGCCTAATACTTCTATAAGCTCATTTCGATCTTTCACGATCCCCTCAGCAAGGATAGAATTACCTTTGTAGTTCGTAACAGCTTCTTCCGCAGTCAAAGTAAGTAAGCTTCCCTTTTTCACCTCTATAGGGCCATATTTACGATCCTCATCATCGATGAACATCATCATTTTAACGATCTCTGTGGGGTGTCCCTTATCTTTAGTGACAGCGCGGACATTCGCATCAAAAAAAGACTCCAGCTTTGCGCGCATTGTATCACCTATTTCCGCTCCAGTTCCGTTAACTATAGCAGCCGCACCAATCGTGCTTCCTGGCGTCATCCAAATCTCATCGGTTGCCACAGAAATAAGTGCGCCTGCGCTGATCGCTTCATCATCCACAAAGGCGTAGGACGGCACTTCTAAGTCACGCAGCTCATTCACCATGATATCCTTCGTCTGAATGGCGAGCCCACCTGGGGTATCTAGCTGAAAGATGACGGCTTTAGCCTTCTCCTCGTTTACACGCTCTAAGGTGCGTCTCCAAAACTTAAAGGATTGCTTATTGACGAGGTCTTTCTCCCCTACCGTAATAACTACTACTTTATCGGTATAGGATACTTCTTCCGCAAAGCTGGAAAGCGTCCATAGCATGAGAGAGAGAGAAATGAAAATCGTGCGCATAAGAGAAAAGTAACTCCTTTTAGCAGTGTGAGAAGTAATATCTAAGAAGCTATGCTAAAAAATCTTATTTCCCTTCGTAGTGCTGATCTAACCAATCTCCTGAGGGAATTCTCGTTTGCCCATTTACAGGCTTCACGAATTCCCACGTGTAGGCTGTAACTTCCTCTCCACCTTCAAGAATGGCTTGCACTAAAACTCTGCGATAGAGCCTCTCTTCTTCAGGTATCTCCGCATCACACCCTTCGTACACATCTAGCATCTTAAGCATGTCGTCTGAGACATTGCCGAAGATCTCTCCTACCAGTTCATCACTTTCATCATTAGAAAGGGCAATACCAGGGAACTGCTCATGCACCTGATATAACCTCGCCTTAATAATCGCCTTACCTAGCGAGGCCGCCCCTTTCATCCTAAACGCATTGGACGCACCCGTCCGTAATGTCCCATAGGCGAAAACCCTATACATCCGACTTCTTACCAACCTTCTGCATCAGCATTTCACGCAGTTCATCAAGACCAGTTTCCTCCTGAGCAGAAATCGGGACAATATCTATCTTAGGAAAGCGTGATTTGAATATTGCAAGCTGCTCCTCTGACTTTTTCAAATCCATCTTATTAGCGACGATCATCCATGGGAACTTCGCTAGCTCTTCATCATATTCCTTAATCTCTTTTCTAAGGATTTGTAGATCTTCAATGGGTTCACGCCCATCTACACCCGCCATATCAATGACGAAGATAAGAAGATGACAACGCGTAATATGGCGCAGGAACTCATGCCCTAGCCCTCTATTTTCTGAGGCTCCTTCGATCAATCCTGGAATATCCGCAATCGTGCATCGCTGAAAACCTGGAAAATCCACCACTCCCACACTTGGTTTAAGAGTCGTAAATGGGTATGCTCCTATCTTAGGCTTATTCGCAGAAAGAGCACCCATCAAGGTAGACTTACCGGCATTAGGAAACCCTACGAATCCTGCATCGGCGATTCGACGCAGTTCGAGATAAAAGACTCCCTGCTCGCCTTCAGTTCCTAGCTTTACTTCCTCTGGCGCTTGGTTCGTAGATGACCTAAAGTGGAAGTTCCCTTTCCCACCTTTCCCAGGGATGCAGAGAATATGCTCTTGTCCTTCATCCGTAAGGTCTATTACCGGCTCTAGATCTACTCCACCGTCAGAACGCTCCAGTTCTGCGGCTTCCGCCATATCAGCGGCGTTACTCTGATACACCACGGTTCCTGGTGGCACCTTACCAATAAATGTCTTCCCCTTTTTTCCGTGGCGTTTATAAGTTTGTCCATGCCCGCCGTCCCCGGCTAAAAGCTTAGGATTAAAGGCAAAGGCACGAAGATTATCGGTATTTCTGCATACTTTTAGAATCACATATCCTCCGTCACCTCCATCACCACCGTCTGGACCACCACGAGGCACAAACTTCTCTCTACGAAAACTGACAATCCCGTGGCCGCCATCTCCTGCCTTCGCTAATACTCTTATGTGATCTACAAACATATCTTTATAGTCCCTCCATACCACTATTAGGGCTAAGAGGGAGGAGAAAGTAATAAAATTGTATGAGGGTTTAAAATCGAAAGCCTCTTGCTATAAAAGAGCCATTTCTAGAAATGCCTTAAAGCTTTTTTTGACTACGCTCAGGAATAAGAAGTGCTTCTTCCTTATGGGGGAGTAAAGGGAAAAGGGCACGTAGCTCTTGCACCGTTAAAGAGGAACCATCAATGAAGGACCACTTTCTGGGTGGGGCTTGACTTACAATCGCGGCTTGAAACCCTTTTGATTCTATTTTTACTACAACTCCTCCATTTGGATCTATTGCACGATAGAGTGTCCTCGTTGGGACAAAGACTAAGTATTCAGAAAAGACGGGGGCTTTCTTAGCGTCTCTATTGTGCTCCGCTTTCACTTCAAAGGCGCTTACAGGTCTCTCTGCCTTAAAGTCTATGATGCTGATCCCCTTTTCTTGCATCTCACGCGGGAGAGCTTCCAGCCTTTTCCTTAAGGCATCTTTTCCCCCCGTCTGTCTTTCCGCCGCTTCTGTCCATCGCGGATAGATGTGATCTAGACTATACAGAAAGTTTCCTTTCATTACTTCATTTGCTAAGCTTTGAACTGCACTCTGTGCCTCTTCCGTAACATCTTGTGGAACGGATTTTCTCTCCATCACCTGAGAGAATGAAAGAGTTGATAAAGTCAGAATTATGCAGAAAAGCTTCAACAGGTTAGAATTCAAAGATAAAATCATCACTATAATTAAATGAGGTATTAAACATCGCATAACCCTCAGCCCTAAGGAAAGGTTAAATCTCCTTGCCACTCATCATATTCAGTTTGCGTAGTTCTAGAGTCACCTTTAACATCAGAACTAATGAAGGAAGTTACAGGCGTTATAGATCATAGAATCTTACTCAATTTCAGAGTTGACCCAGAGGTGATGCAAAAAAACCTCCCTAAAAAGTTCACGCCTAAGATTATAAATGGCTATGCCTTTGGTGGAATTTGCCAAGTAAGCCTTTCAGAAATGCGTCCTAAGGGAGCGCCATTTTGGCTTGGGATGAATAGCCATAATATTGCGCACCGTATAGCGGTGAATACGCAAGAAGGAGAAGGAGTTTACGTTACTAGGAGAGACACCAACTCTACTATTAATACTCTTTTAGGGGGGAAAGTGTTTCCAGGCGTTTACCAAAAGGCGTGCTTTGATGTAGTGGTCTCTGATGACAAATATAACGTCACCGTCACAAATGAGAGAAAGGACTCCATAATGAACATTAAAGCGGAAGTGGCTTCAGAGCTAACGAGGGGCTCGCTCTTTTCTTCAACACTCGAAGTTTCTGACTTTTTTAAGAAAGGAAATATAGGGTGGTCATCACGAGCTAATGATAATCATTATGATACTATTGAACTAATGACAGAAGAGTGGAATATGGAGCCTCTTCATGTAGAGGAGAGTTATTCAGCATTTTTCTCAGACACTCAAAATTTCCCTGAAGGCTCAGTTGAATTTGATAACGCAATGATTATGCGGAAGCTAAAGCATAGCTGGGTGACAAAAGGCGAGCTCAAATGTCTTTAGTCCATATAATACTGACAATTAAGCTCTCCTCTAGGTAGAACCACATACATCTATCTCTTTTTCTTAGATTTATGGTTTTCACTTTCTGATTTACAGTCATAACCTCACCATGAGACCCCTTCCTGCTGAGTTCATTAAATCCGCCGCTGAATATGAGCAGTGTCCACAACCTAGGCTGCCTGAGTTCGCTTTTGTTGGGCGTTCCAACGTAGGTAAGTCCTCACTCATAAACTCTATCGTGGGTGGGAGAACTCCCATTGCCAAGACCTCGTCCAAGCCAGGAAAAACACGCCTTATTAACTTCTTTGATATCGC
>CALLLS010000036.1 GCA_938008215.1 uncultured Verrucomicrobiales bacterium
TTTGCCATATGGGTGACTGCGTGACTTCTATTGAGACGGGCTTATGTTTTTGCTTAAAAGATTTGATTTTACTAGTGTAAGAAGCCGATTTTTTTGTTGGCTCAGCCATCCCGTCTCGGAATGTAAGGCTGGTTTGGCTAGCTTTATTTTGTTCCCATTCTTCTTGAGTATCTGTCGTCCACCATGTCGTTCCAGCAAGGCACGAGGTAATTATAAAAGGAGCGAGTATTAGATGCTTCATCGTAATACCATACTCAGCGAGAGTGCATCATGAGCGCAAGCCTTGTTTATTCTAGACTGAGAAAGCTTAAAATGAGTGGGTGAGAATTGAGAGCTATTTAAGCTGCTTCTCTGTGGATTCTCGGATGACCATTCCTTGTTTATATAAGTCCGCATTTGAGGCGTTATATTCTGATTTTAGCTTTAGTGAGAGAGAGGAAAGGTCGATAAGTTTCCATCCTTGAATGAACCAATTTCCATCATTTCCATCGTGTTTAATACCCAGCAGTAAGTGGACAGCGTCATGGTGAATTTTCCCATGCTTGGAGGTGGGAGAATAATAGAAGGTGCGAAGAGTAGATGCTTCAGATTTATTTTCATAGAGCTTTGGGTCTAAGTAATAATGCTTTCCTGATGGTTCATGAATGATGTGTAGGTCTGGGTATCCTGAGCGCTGAGCGCTTCCTTTTGAGTTGAGAGGGATTTGGCAAGTGATACCCCGTTCTTTGTTTAACTTTTCCAGCAGAAGGTTTTCAAAAAAACGTGAGGCTTCATTGATACGAGCTAGCCCTTTTAAGGGAGAGTCTGGTGCGTTTAGTTCAGTGCGGGTTTCATCTATGGCTTTAGCGATGCTGGAGATGATGTCCTGATCTGCTACTTCATCTTTGGATAGTGGGATAACACCCTTACCTGTCGCTTGATATATAGCGGTCGAAAAACTGGCGAACTCTTGAAGGGTGGGTGGGCTTTCCTTTACATTAGGGTTGCTATTATTCTGTGAAGATTGATTTCTCGCTCCCAATATATATCCAGCTACACCCGTTAAAACTGCAAGGGTAAGAGTAAGAACGAAAGTTTTCATATTGATTAAGGCCAAGCTTAAAATTTAATCTTGCCGAATTGCTCCTGCTTTAAGTTGTTTTTTTAGCTCCTTCAAATCGCTAGTTGGTAATTGGCAGGCTTTATCTTTACAGAGGAATGCGAGGACTCCTGACGACGGAGGTTTCAGAGAGCGGTAAAACTCATTCATTCCTTTATCGTTAGATATTATTATGGGATAAGGAATACTTTGATAAGCCGTCATAATAAATGGAGATGGATGGGCCCCACTAGAAGAAAGAAGAGAAAGCGTGGAGAATGATTGGGTTTGAGCAAGAGCAAGAAGCATTTCGCCAAGACTGCTAGGCATGGTCTGAAGGGTAGCTTGGTGATAAGTTAAGGTTTTTTCTAAAGCGTCCTTAAGCTCCTGCTGATCTGTGAGGTGAGCCAGTATAGATAGCTCGCGAACCATTTGAGAGCTAACGGTAGGTAGAGCATGATCAAAGTCACCTTTAAGCTTCATTATTAGCGCTGGGTCATCTTGAGTTTCATAAAAACCACCATTTTCAGGGTCATAAAATTCCTCTAGGATGTTATTGGTAAGGCTGAGCGCACGGGTGAGGTAATTTCCTTTAAGGGTACAGTGATAGAGGGTTCGAGTGGCGTAGAGGAGGGAGGAGAGATCAGATCCAATGTTTTCGCCATGATATTGTCCGTCCTTTCCGCTATGGTAAAAGCCGTCCTGCTTTAGGTGACTCATGAGGAGTGCTTGGTAAGCTTTTTCTGCTACCTCAATATATCTGGGACTATCTAAGATATATGCCGCTCTTGCGAGGGCTGCAATGGCTAAGGAATTCCAGTTGAGGAGGATTTTCTTGTCGGTAGCAGGCGGAACTCTTTTGCTCCTGATATTGAAAAGTTCTTTCTTAAGCTTAACGAGAGCTTTTTGTTCAGTAGGAGAAAATTCACTTATGGGCTTTTTGACGACGAGAACATTTTGTTTTTTTAATGCCTCAGGGTCGCTAAAGTCATAAAAGTTTCCGTCTTCGGTGAGGTCAAAGTGTTGAGTGAGGAGGTTTACTTCTTCTTGGCTGAAAGTGCTTTTTAGCTGCTTCATCGTCCAGCAGGAAAACTTCCCTTCTTTTCCTTCAGATTGTGCGTCTTGAGCACAATAAAATACACCATCAGGGGATAGCATTGCTCTCAATAAATAATTACACGTTTCTTCCGCTACTGTAGCATACGTTTTTTCTCCAGAGACTAAATAGGCGTCTAGGTAAACCTCGATGAGCTGCGCTTGATCATAGAGCATTTTCTCAAAGTGCGGGACGATCCATTCTCTATCAACACAGTAACGGTGGAACCCGCCATTAATGTGATCATAAAGTCCGCTCTCCGCCATCTTACTACAAGTCTCTAGAGCAAATATCCGATCCTTTTTTTCATCTGAGAGTAAGAGGAATCGGATTAAAGAGGCTTGAGGAAACTTAGGACCTCGTCCCCACCCAAAGTATTCGGGGTCTCCTGCTGACCTGGTAAGAGATTGGGTGTGAGGAATGAAGTTCTTCCCCATTTCTGAAGTGTTCGATGGTTCTGGAGCGAGGGATTCTAATTGCTGAATGAGATTCACGCTAAACTCTTTAACTTTTTCTTGTTTACCAGTCCACGCATCATTCACGCCACGAATAACGTGGTCAAATCCCGCACGGTTCGCCTTTGCTCTTGGAGGAAAGTATGTCCCGCTAAAGAAGGGCTTTCGGTCAGGCGTGAGAAACACATTGAGCGGCCACCCACCAGCCCCTTCATGCATTGCTTGGTGTGCAGACATGTATATGGCGTCTATGTCAGGGCGTTCTTCTCTGTCTAGTTTGATAGAAATGAAATGCTCGTTTAAGTAATCCGCGATCTCCTGATCCTCGAAGGATTCGCGTGCCATAACATGGCACCAATGGCAGGTAGAATAACCTATACTAAGCAGCACAGGTTTATTTTCTTTTTTCGCTTTTTGAAAAGCCTCATCGCACCAAGCCATCCAATGCACAGGTTGTTGTGCGTGGAGTTTAAGGTATGGAGAAGATTCGTCTCCTAAACGATTTTTTAAAGGTTCAGCCATAATAATGAGAGGAAGGAGAGATAAGAAATACGCGAGCTTCATGGTTATCTCAAGTCATGGGGTGTGCTCTCAAGAACTTGAAGAAGAAATTCTTTTATTTAATTTTACAGGACTAAATGTGAAGGGGACATAAAGTCGGTGAATGCTTTCTCTTTTCCACACAAACCCTTCAATGAAATAATGGAAAAAATTAATGAAGTAGACTATAAATATAGTGGCAGTATCCTCTCCTCTGAAGAAGTAATAACTGATGGAAATTGCTAATACAGGACACAATAGCCACGTAGGGATTTTAGTCCAAGAAAAAGCCTTATAAACATAATTGTGATTCGCTTCACGATTTCTATTCTGATCATGTACTCCGTAGACAATGAAGGCTGTAACATCATGTATAATACGCGGTATTAAGATCACAAAAACATCATATTGGAGCAGTGCGCATAAATAACAAAATGCTACCAATAGAACGTTGCCCCAAAGGTAAAGGATCCCTACTTTAGAAGAAGACTGCGAATGAACTTTTATTGCGAAAAGAACTATTAACAATAGTAGAAATCCTTCCAGTGAGTAGATTATATTAAGTAGTGAGTAACCAAAAAGAGAGAATTCTCTTAGACTAGATCTAACAAATATTGTAAAATATACTAAAATAGCGAGAGTAATAGATATTCGTTTCCAGACAAAGCTCGATTTAGTGGGGCGTTGCTGTAACATCATGAAACATAGTCCTGTTTGTTGTGCTATAACATGATAAATAGTATGGACAGCAAGAATCAGGACGAGTGTAGAAACTCCAAACACTTTCGTGATGGAAATCATACTGGCGACTATGATAAGAATAACATAGATGAGCTTTTTCTTATAAAAAGAAATATACTCGTCATCTACTAACGTAATGACACTCCCTACGATGTGAGGCATTCCAAAAACCACGAGATACCAAGCCCATTCATAAGGGTGGACAGGAAGATATTCCTTCAAGAGCCATTTATTAAAAAAAAGATAATCCAAGCACACTATTCCTGTAGCAAGAGGAATCACAATATATAAAGCGAGTAATACGTAACAATTAACCGCCCATGGGTGCTTTTCTAGCTTTTCCATTATATCTTTTAGTTAAGCATTCGTGAGCTTCAAGCCATTTTTCCATCCTTAAATAAAGCACCCTCCTCGGGGTCATTCTATTTGGCGCAATGCGGTAGGCGTTTTTGCCCAAATGACTAGATCTAGAAATAGCCTTGTTTCCAAAATTTACAGGCATTAATAACATTCCATGAGTCGCCTGAGTTGGAATGAGATTAAATCTAGATCATTTGAGTTTGTAAATGAGTGGAAAGATGAATGTTCAGAGGAGGCTGAAGCTAAGTCCTTTTGGGATGGGTTCTTTCAAGTCTTTGGTATTAGTCGTCGCCGTATCGCGTCCTTTGAGAAGCATGTGAAGAAGCTAGATGGTAAGCCTGGCTTCATCGATTTACTATGGAAGGGCACTTTACTCGTTGAGCATAAAACTCGGGGGAGAAATTTAGACCGAGCGCATGAACAAGCCTTAGGTTATTTTCCGAACTTAAAAGAGCACGAGCTACCTCGTTACATCGTTGTATCGGATTTTGAACGGTTCAGGCTGTATGATCTTGAGACAGAAGAAGTATATGAATTCACCCTTCTTGATCTGCCTAAAAATTTGCATCTCTTTGGTTTCATCGCTGGTTATCAAGCAAATACGATCAGAGAGGAAGATCCTGTAAACATTGAGGCGGCGGAGCTAATGGGAGGTCTGCATGATTCTTTGTTGGAAATAGGATACTCGGATCATAAGTTAGAGCTGTATTTGGTTAGATTGCTGTTCTGCTTATTTGCGGAAGACACAGGAATTTTTGAGAGACAAATCTTTCAAGACTTTATAGAGAATGACACTAAGGAAGACGGATCTGACTTGGCGGCTCAGCTCTCTCACCTTTTCCAAGTATTAAATACACCTGAAGACGCTAGACTCACAAACCTCAATGAGACCCTAGCCGCGTTTAGTTACATCAACGGAAAGCTATTTGAAGAAGTCTTACCTACAGCCAGCTTTGACTCTAAAATGCGTCAAAACCTCATTAGTGCATGTGAGCTAGATTGGGGGAAAATCTCACCAGCTATCTTTGGGGCATTGTTTCAGTCCATTATGGATCAGGAAGCGAGGCGAAACCTAGGCGCGCACTACACCAGTGAAAGTAATATTCTGAAAGTCATACGTCCTTTATTTCTAGATAGCTTGTATGCTGAATTTAAGAAATGCCATAAGCAGAAAAAGAAGCTTATTGAGTTTCATGAAAAGCTACGGAGCCTGACCTTCTTAGACCCTGCTTGTGGGTGTGGTAATTTCCTCATTATTGCCTATCGTGAACTGCGAATACTGGAGCTGGAGATCTTAAGAGCAAAAGACAAATTGGAAAAAGGGGAAACACAGATGGACTTGAATGTTTCTGAGAGGATCTTACTGAATGTCGATCAGTTCTACGGAATCGAGATTGAAGAATTTCCTGCGCAAATTGCCCAAGTGGCGATGTGGCTCATTGATCATCAGATGAACTTGCTCGTCTCTCAGGAATTTGGTCAATACTTCGCCCGTATCCCACTCTCGCACTCCGCTACCATTCATCATGCAGACTCATTGATGACGGATTGGGAGGAGCTAATCCCCGCTGGGAAATTAAGCTACATCATGGGAAATCCTCCTTTCAAAGGAAAACATAATCAGACAGAAGAGCAAAAATGGGGTATGGCTCATGTCTTTGGAGAAATCCCGTTTAGAAGTTTAGATTTTGTCAGTGCTTGGTATATGAAAGCAATGCCGCTTCTTGCTAATAATCCACAGATTGACGTGGCATTTGTGAGTTCTAGCTCCATCGTTCAAGGTGAGCAAGTCTCTATGCTCTGGCAGCCTTTGCTTGATTTAGGTGTGCAGATTCATTTTGCACATCGTACCTTCTCATGGAGTAATGAAGCCAGCCACAAGGCGGCGGTTCACTGTGTGATTATTGGATTTTCTTTGCAGAATAAAAAAGAAAAGATTATTTATGATTATGCTGATATAAAAGGAGAGGCGCATGCCATAAAAGCTAAGCAGATTAATCCTTACCTAGTAGATGCTGATAGTGTTATAGTTAAAGGTTTACCCCGCCCTATACATTCAGGATCTCCAATGATCTTTGGTAGTAAACCTGTAGATGGTGGAGGCTTACTCATGACACGTGTAGAACGGGACGAGCTCATTAGACTAGAGCCGAACGTGGAGGGGTGGATAAAGCCTTTCCTAGGTGCAGATGAATACATCAATAAAAGAGAACGCTTTTGTCTGTGGCTTGTTGATTGCCCACCCCAAATTTTGAGAACCTTTACCGAAGTTCGTAAACGCTTAGAAATTGTCAAGACTATGCGTGAGGCTAGCAAGAAAGCAAAGACTAGAGAAAGCGCATCTACTCCACATTTGTTTGATGAAATCCGTCAATCTAAGTCTAATTACTTACTTGTTCCCAGAGTTTCCTCTGAACGTAGACTATACGTTCCAATGGGTTACATAAATCAAAATGTGATATGCGGTGATCGAAATTTTCAAGTCCCAGATGCAACTCAGTTTGACTTTGCGATGCTCACCTCCACCATGCATATGGCATGGATGAGAGCGGTATGTGGAAGATTAGAAAGCCGTTACAATTACTCAAACAAAATTGTTTATAATACCTTCCCGTTTCCTAAGGACGTAAGCCCAAAAGAGGTCACTAAAATAGAGAAACTAGCGCAAGGCATATTAGATGCTAGAGCGGATCATTCTGAAGCGAGTTTAGCAGACCTCTATGACCCACTCACCATGCCGCCTAATTTACTCAAAGCGCATAAAGCTTTAGATAAGGCAGTGGATGCGGCTTATAAATGCCCTAAGTTTAAGACAGAGAGCGAGCGAGTAGCGTATTTATTCACCCTCTATGCGGATCAGCTCAATGAGAATGCAGTCTAGGAAGACTGCGTGCAGGTGGAAGGTTAGTTTTCCTCTCCATTCATGGTAATCGATAAGAATTTTCGGAGAGGTGAAGTGCCCGCCTTTTGCAGGAAGGAAGAGCAAAAGCAGGGATGCTTTCATTTGTATGCTAGAAGCGCGCGCTACCCCACTGTTAGCCCATGCTAAGCCTGTAGGAGCAGTTTATCAGTATGTCCAACACGGTAAACGACTTCTTTATAATGATTTAAAGTGGAGGGGGAGTCAGCTGCTGGCGATGGCATGAATAACACCGTCTCTGCACTCCCTTTAGCCATCTCCTTAGCGATTTCTGAAACCTCAAGGGCATAAAACCCTAGGAGTTTTTCCATCGTATGTGGATCACCTAGAATTACTATGTAATCCCACGCAGTTCCTAGTTTTCCGCGTAGGTTGAGCCAACGCATGGTGGTCTCAACATCTGCAGGGAAAGGAAAGTGAAACCAATGAGAGAGATTAGCGTGGCGGTAACCGCTAGAAGTTCCATGAAAATCTTCAAAGCTCACACTTACCGCACCGAGACCAGCACCGCCGAGGATATTGGTTAACTCTGAAACAACATCCGTAGGATTAAAGGCTGAGACGAGCGTAGGATCAATCTCATGGACATGTGTAAGACGCTGGAGAGAGATACCCTTTACTGGCATTTCCCTCATTCTAAGTTTCAATCTACCATCAGAAATGGTGGAGACAAACTCATATATTGCCCCTTGAGAATTACCAAGGGCGAGCTTCATAAGAACTCTATGCGATGCAACGAGACAACTTACAGGTGGTGAATGCGAGTATGCCATCCTTAAACCCGCACCTTAAGAAAAAGCTTAAGAACTCAGATAAAACTCCTTCAAATTTTAAACTGAAGACTAAAAAAACGGATGTTGGTAGATATAAAGTTACAGCTCGATTTAAAGAGAACGGTGCAAAGGTGACTAGAGGTTCTGATTATTACACCGATAACGAAGGGGAAAAATATGAAGAATGGCATCCTGTGCCTGACTCCAAAATCGGAGAATTAACTGTGACGGCAGTATTACCGAAATGCACTACCCATTACGTCTTCAACGTTCTTATTAATATTGAATCTAGGGGTTTTATTTATTTAAATTTTCCTCTAATGCGGAAATGAGCTTTTCTTGCTCGGCACATAGCTTTTTATATTCCTCCACTTTATCTTTAAGCGTTCCATTTCGATTAATAAGGATAGCTTCCCCTTTCTGGAGATCATCCAGCTCACTGAGTATTTGCGCTTCATTTGCTTCCACGTCAGCTAGTGCTCGTTCGTTTGAGCGCACATTTTCATTATAGCGCTTCAGCTTAGGTTCATAAAATAACCTGAACAGGATCGCGGTGACGAGAAATGTAAAAAAAACAGAAAAAATAAGAATAGTCAGTCCATTTTGAAGGGGGGATTGCAGAAAATCCTTAATTGAATCGATTGTCACTTGCGTGGAAGAGAAGTTCATTTTAGTTAGAGTAAGGAAGAATTGCTCATTCGGCAAGAATCGATCCTTAAAATAACTTATAAATATATACTACCATGGCATTTGAATTACCAGAATTAGGATATGCGTACAATGCGCTAGAGCCGCACATAGATGCAAAAACAATGGAAATCCACCACAGTAAGCACCACAATGCTTATGTTTCTAAAGCGAATGGAGCCCTAGAGGGAACTAATCTTGTAGGGAAATCTGTTCAAGAAATCGTTTCTAACTTGGAAGCGGTTCCAGAGAACATTAGAGGCGGAGTAAGAAACAATGCTGGAGGTCACTATAATCACAGCCTGTTTTGGAAAGTGATTAAACCAGGTGGCGCAAATACACCAGGCGGAGATCTTGCGAAAGCGATGGATGCTGCGTTCGGATCGTTTGACGCGTTTAAAGAGCAGTTCGCAAATGCAGCGGCAACAAGATTTGGATCTGGATGGGCTTGGCTTATCGTAAAACCAGACAAATCACTCGCGGTAGTGTCTACTCCTAACCAAGATTCTCCGAAAATGGGCGCGATTGCAGATGCTTGCGGCTGCACGCCAATTCTTGGGTTAGATGTTTGGGAGCATGCTTATTATCTCAACTACCAAAATAGACGCCCTGATTACATCTCGGCGTTTTGGAATGTTGTAAACTGGGATGTCGTCTCAGAGCTTTACGCACAAGGTTAATTTAATCAGCTTATCTACTAAAAGAACTTAGCTTGTATAGCTGAGTTCTTTTGTTTTATGAGGAAAGTATTTACCCTTCGATTATTGCATAAGCATTATGATTATGAATAGATTCATAATTTTCAGCCTCTACTTTAAACCAGGTGATTTCAGGGTGCTTTTTTACTTTGATGGCGACGTTTCTTACTAGGTCTTCCACGAATACAGGGTTGTCATATGCTTGCTCAGTGACGAATTTTTCATCCTCACGCTTAAGTAGGCTGTAGAGTTCAGCACTGGCGGAAGTTTCTACTAGCTCTATAAGATCCTCTATCCAAATGGGCGATTTCATTTTTACAGATAGAGTGACAGTTCCGCGTTGATTATGCGCGCCATATGCGCTGATTGCTTTTGAACATGGACAAAGGGTCGTTACAGGGACGTAAACCGTAACCGTTAGGTCAGTTTCTTTATCCCGAGTTGTTTCTACTTCAAACCGCACTTCATAATCAAGGAGTGCTTCTTTCTTAGTGACGGGAGCGGGCTTTGAGCGGAAAAAAGGAAATTTAAGGTCTATGTGAGCACATTGCGCAGGAAGGCGGTCTAGTAATCCTTCTGGTAGGCTAACAATGGTGCTGACTTCAAGTGGAGCATGAGTGGTGTTCAATGCTTCTACAAACCGGCTCATGTGAGTCCCTTTATACTCCTTGGGAAGGTCTACCGCTAGAGATAAAGTCGCTACCGTATGCTGAGGTTTACCATCACGGTCTTTGATCGCAATAGGATATCTCACTTGCTTCACGCCTACACGGTCGATCGCCAAATTCCGGTGATCTTTCTCATTCTGGGTATCAACTAACTTTGACATAGTTTTTTTCTGTTCGTTATAAATTAAATCGCAAGAGGTTTTTGAAAATTGAGGCGGTATTTTACGAGTAGCTCTTACTAGGATAAAGCGACTCACCTTCAGACTTAGCTACCACTACGGCAGCGCAGGAGTCTCCAAAGACGTTGACCGCAGTACGGCTCATATCCAGAGGTCGATCTACTGCAAGGAGTGCCACGAATGCCGTTTCTGCGCCTGGAATGTTAGAGCTTTTTAATATGAGCATGATGGCGACGAGGCTAGCGGAGGGAATGCCAGCTACACCTACAGAAGTGAGAAGCGCTGCTACTACGACACCGAGTTGTGCCGCCATACTGAGCTCTACCCCCATGACTTGCGCTACAAACATGACCGCGATGCATTCATAGAGGGCGGTGCCGTCCATATTCACAGTTGCGCCCAGTGGCACAGTGAAACTAGAGACCTTTTTAGAAACTCCCGCATTTTCTTGGATGCTTCTCATTGTAAGGGGAAGAGTGGCAGAGGAAGAAGCAGTGGAGAAGGCAGTGAGAAGAGTAGTACGCATAGCGCGGAAGTGCTTTAATGGATTAATCCCAGCCATGAAGTAGAGGAGAGCAGGTAGAATGATGAAAAGATGAATGGCGAGCGCGGCAAGCACAGTGAAGAAGTATTTACCGAGCTTTAAGAAGAGTTCGCCGCCACTCTCATACACAACGGGAAGTATAAGAGCATAGACACACAGAGGTGCGGTTTTCATGATCCATTGGGTAATAATGATGACCGCATCATTTAATGCGGTGAAGGTATCAGATATATGAGAGCCTTTATTATCTGGGAGCTTAGTGATAGCTAACGCCAAAAGGACAGAGAATACAATGAGCCCCAGCATCTGGCCATTATTGGCAGCGGCCTCTACAATATTAGGAGGGAACATTTGGCGGAAGAGGTTTTTGATCAGGTCTGCACCAGAGCGGTTCGAGTTTGCCTCTGCGAGCGCGATTTTCTCAGAAAACTTGTCTCCTGTGGTCGCCGCTTCACTAGTGAAGGCTTCCTTAATGAGCTCGCTTGGCTGTCCATTTTCTAGCCCTGGCGCGATGAGGTTTACGAGGGAGAGACCAAGAAGAATAGCCAGAGTAGTAGAGAGAATGTAAAAGCCGACCGTCTTCATACCGAGTCTCGCAAATCCATCTACGCCTCTTAAGGTAGAGATGCCAGCTACGACAGAGGTGACGATGAGAGGCACAATAATCATCTTTAAGGCCCTGATGAAGAGTTCTCCCACAAAGCGGGCAATATCTATGACTCCATAGATGAAGGTGAGCCCGCTAGAGTCTGGCTCTAAGTTACCGCTTAAGGTCTTTAGGGTAATCGCGGTTACGGCGGAAAGAATGAGAGCGATGATTATAGTCCAGTGCTGGGCGTGCTTCATGGTTTTGGCTATTGTGGTTTCAGTAGATAAGAGAGTAAATTGCCTTTACCTAATAATTTCTACAATTCTTCCTTTCTCAAAGTCAAAGGTGGTCATCTCTAGTTTTACTTCCGTTCCGATAGGGACTTCTTGTAGGTCTACAGGGAAATCTTTCGCACGGTGTGCTAGGATTCGCTTACCATTAGGAAGGGTGACATAGCATAGTTTAGCATCACGTCCCTCAATGATCTTAGCTATGGCTTCAATGGGTTTTTCATACATTGTCCTAGTCTCTCTTATAGCAACGGGGGAGGAAAAGGATTATTTTGAAAGAATGCGAAGTATTCTTTAATGAAGGAGCCTCTTGTGATGTTTTTATTATGTTATTTCGATAGGTTTGTTATTATTATGTAGATTTCGAAAAGAAAGAGCTTCTTTTTGGTGGGTCTTTTCGTTTTTCTTGCTGTTTTGTCTTGAGTTTTATTATTTTTTTGGCATGTTTCCCTGAAATATTGCAATATTGCTATGAATTTAGAAAATATCGACGGTGCGCAAGCCCTTATCATGACTCTAGACGATCTAGGGATCGAATACATTTTTGGATACTCGGGTGGTGCGGCACTTCCGATCTTCGATGCTCTGGAAACAGTAAAAAGCGACATTAAATTCATTCTTACGCGCCATGAACAAGGAGCAATTCACATGGCAGATGGATATGGACGTGCAACGGGGAAGCCTGCCGTTGTTCTGGTGACATCAGGGCCTGGAGCTGGAAATACTGTTACAGGGTTGATGACAGCGCAAATGGACTCTGTTCCGATGATCGTCATTACTGGGCAACAAGTGACTTGGATGTTAGGAAAGGATGCCTTCCAAGAGGCGGATATTTTCGGGATTACCATGCCAGTAGTGAAGCATAACTACCTCGTTAAAGAGACGAATGCGTTGCCGCAAATTGCTCGCGAGGCCTATTACATCGCTACAAGTGGACGCCCAGGACCCGTATTAGTAGATATACCGAAGGATATTTCACAATCTCCATTCACCGCTAAGACTATACAAGCTGAGATTAGCTTGCCTGGATACCATCCAGAACGCGCTTTTGAGATTGATGATGAAGCGGTGCTGAAAGCGATTAAGCTCATCAAGCATGCCGAGAAGCCGGTGATTTTAGCAGGGCAGGGGGCAATGATTGCTAAGGCAGACAAGGAGTTGATGGAGTTCGCGACTAAAGTAGGTATTCCCGTAACTAATACTCTCTTAGGTAAAGGAGTATTCCCTGAGAACCATGACCTTGCGCTTGGAATGCTTGGGATGCATGGAACCGCGTATGCTAACAAGGCGATTTGTGAATGTGATCTGCTTATAAACATCGGATCACGCTTTGATGATCGAATTATAGGGCAACCGGATAAATTCGCGGCGCAAGCTGAGATTATCCATATTGATATTGACCCTTCAGAAATTGGTAAGATGGTGAAGCCAGATGTCCACATCATTGCTGATGCTAAAGTCGCACTTACTGCAATTAACTCTCAACTAGAAGGCACGCAAGACACCTCGGAATGGCAGAAGCATTTAGACGGCTATAAAAAGAAGTATCCTCTTTCTTATAAAAAGCAGGGCGGATTACGTATGCAGCAGGTCATCGATGAATTTTATAAACAAACCAATGGAGATGCGATCGTTTGCACGGATGTGGGGCAGCATCAAATGTGGGCGGCTCAATTCTATAAAAACCATAACTCTAACCAGTGGCTTTCATCAGGCGGAGCAGGAACAATGGGCTTCGGTTTCCCCGCTGCAATTGGAGCGCAGTTTGCTTGTCCAGATTCTAAGGTGATTGCTTTTTGTGGAGATGGTGGATTCCAAATGACTCTCTTTGAGCTAGCAACAGCTGCCATTCACAAGCTTCCAGTGAAAATAGTGGTTCTGAATAATCATTACTTAGGAATGGTGCGTCAATGGCAGGAATTATTCTTCGATGATCGTAAAAGTGGGGTGGACCTTGAGGGGAACCCAGACTTTGTAAAGCTTGCCCAGTCATACGGTATTAAAGGGATTAATATTAAGCGCCCAGCTGATGTAGAGCGATTTGTTAAAGAGGCACTTGAATATAATGAAGGGCCAGTCCTCATCAACGCTGAGTGCATAAAAACAGATAATGTATTCCCGATGATTCCAGCGGGAGCAACCTTAGAAGAGATGCTCATAGAGCCACCTAAGTATAAAATGGAAAAGCCAGTGGGCTCGACCTAGAACCTCTGCATTACAACTACTCTTAACTAATAGTAAAATATTATGTCCAAAAACATAGTTACAACTGACACACCCGTCGAGGCTTCTAACGAGATGCCTAAAATTCATACCCTATCAGTCCTAGTAAATAATAAGGCAGGGGTGCTGATGCGTATTACACAAGTCTTTGCGCGTAGAGGCTATAATATCGATTCCCTAGTGGTTTCTCAGGGACGTGACCCACAATTCTCTCGCATGACGATTGGTATTTCTGGAGAACAGGAAGGCTTAGGTCAGATTATCAAGCAGGTGTATAAACTGATCGATGTCATTCACGTTTATGAGCACACCAGTGATAATGCAGTCGTAAGAGAGCTTCTTCTCGTGAAGTTTTTAGCGCACTCAGGAGATAGGGGAGAGGCGCTTCAAATTATTGAGCACTTTAATGGGAAAACTGTCGATTTAACACCGAATTCAATGGTGGCAACCTTTACTGGAGAATCTAAAAAAATTGATGCAGCGCTCGGAATGCTGGCGAAGTTTGAGATCGTAGAAACGGTCAGAACTGGTAAAGTTGTGATGGCGCGCGGTGAGCAACCGACTTAAGAGGGAGCCACGCCTTCATTAAGGCACAATACAACCTTCTTTATGAACAGCTAAAATCAAGCTTTTTCAGCGATGGCTCTTCCAGCAAGGAATCCAGTCGTCCATGCGTTTTGGAAATTAAATCCACCAGTGACTCCATCAATGTCTAAAACCTCTCCCGCGAAGTAGAGGTTTGGGCAGTGTTTACTTTCCAGCGTTTTCATATTTACATCCTTTAGTTTCACGCCTCCACAGGTCACGAACTCGTCCTTATTTAGGCTTTTTCCTGTGACGGGAAGTTCTGCGTTATGAATGATTTGGTGGAGTGAGGCTTCCTCTTTCTTACTGAGCTGAGACCAAGTTTTCTCGGCAGGAATCCCTACTAACTCACAAACCCTTTCCCAGAGACGTTTAGGCATGGCTGCTATTGGGCTACGCGTCATGATTTGGCGTTTCCCCCATTCTTGTCTTTTCAGATCTAGAATGTTTGAGAGGTCGAGGTTGGGGCACCAGTTAATGCAAAGTGTAAAGGTGTAATCACACTCCGCTAATTCTCTAGCAGCCAAGGCGGAAAGCTTTAAGACTCCTGGTCCACTTACCCCCCAGTGCGTGATAAGAAGAGGCCCCGTATTTTCATGCTTAGATCCTATTATTTTCACGTGGGCTTCCTTTACAGAGAGTCCTTCTAGGTTTTTAAGAAGAGGGTGATCTATCGTGAAGGTGAAGAGTGAAGGAACAGGTGGGAGGAGTTCATTTCCTAGTCCTTCGGCGAGTTTAGCTCCAGCGGCGAGTCTTGTGCCTCCCGTAGCTAGAATGACATTTCGAGCGAGAAGTTCTTGCTCGTTATCTAAAGAGAGCTGAAACCCCTTGGATGCTGTCTGGATGGATTTTACTCCAGCTTTCATTAAGACCTTTATTCCTAGTTCATCGGCAGAGGAGGTTAGGCAATTAATAATTGTTTGAGAGCTGTCAGTAATAGGGAATATCCGACCGTCTGGTTCTGTCTTTAGCTCCACCCCTCTTTCGTTAAACCAATTGATTGTATCTGTTGTTCCAAAGTGGTGGAACGGGCCAATTAAGGATTTCTGACCTCTTGGATAGTGGGCGGTGAGTTTCTTAGGATCTAGACAGTCATGCGTGACATTACACCTTCCACCGCCTGAAATCTTCACCTTACCTAAGACTTGTGAGCTTCTTTCAAGGATCGCTATTTTTAATGGTCTTGGGCTATGTTCGGCTACTGATATAGCGCTAAAGAAGCCTGCTGCTCCTCCGCCAATGACGACGACGTCCCATTCTTTCTCTGTGCTATTATTAGGCATTACTTTAGTATTTCCACGACCTGAAATTTAGTCCCAAAAAATTGAGGCATTGTAAGAGTCTTAAATTCATTGATGGTCTTTTGATATTGAGGGGAATCCATCTTTAGCGAGAGTAACCAGTCCTTAGAGTTCGTGGTAAGGAAGCTTCCTTGGCTTTCTGGCTTGGAAATCGAGAAGCCTGCTTTTATTGCCGCCTCTTTAACCAAAGAGTAATTCACATGACAACTGAGGTCGACCTTTCCTGGTTCATCATAAGGAGAGGCATTTTTACTATGCTGAGAATAAGTTTGTAGTGTTCCAGTAACACGGTGTTCCGCGTAATAATCTTCCTCCGCCAGATAGTAATCAATAAAAAGCCCGTGACAACGCTCCGTATTTTTACTGATGTTTGAGAAGAAGGTGGAATAATCTAAGCAAATCTCTGTGCGGTATCCTATTGGTAGATCTGAGGGTAAAGCAGAGAGCTTTTCTAAAAGTTGAGAGCTTGAAATGGGCAAGAAACATTCCTTCATGGTGTCGCCACAACTCTTAAGCCCTACTTCCATCCAGCCTTCAGAGGTGTTTTCGATAAGGTGGACGGGAAAGGAATCAAGTACTTCATTGGCAAAGATGATGGTGAATTCACCTTGTTTTGGCAGCTCCTTTAAAGCTTGGAAAAGAGAGTGTCCTTTAAAGTGGTCGGTAAGCCTTTCTCGTTTGGCAGTTGAGGGATCTATGGAAAAGTAAGAGAGGAGCTTGCCGTCTTCTTGGTTCCAATGATCTAGAAAGTCTTGAGCAAAGGTCCCACCTTCAGAACCGAATTCGACAAAAGTAAAGCGGTGCTCATTCCTACTTCTAAGGATTTTTTTTACGGTCTGGATGATAAGTTTTGCATAGGTGCTGCCAACACTTACAGATGTGATGAAGTCTCCTTGTTTTCCAACGCGCAGTTTGGATGGTGAAGTGTAGTATCCTTCCAATTCATCATAGAGGGAGTATTTCATGAAGTCATAGAATCGGAAGCTTCCATTATTTTTTTCGAGAAAAGCTTTGAATCTTTTAGATAATTGGGGCTCTTTAAACGCTACCTCTTGTGAGATCTTTGATGAGTCTTGCATGGCTGTGATCACAATTTAACGATATGCGTCAGAATCTAAAAAAGTTACCTTCTATATTAAAAGGATTTTTTCTTTCTAAGTGGTTTAAGAGAGGTGCCATTATATTTCTCATTCTAGCTATTGTTGGTATAATTATACTAACGATTTTACTAAAGCCATATCATAGTCGAGCGCAAGAATACGATCTTTCAAAAATCGATGATGTCGAGCTTCCAAGTATCATTTTTGATAAAAACGGAAAAGAATTAGGACGAATGTATGTGGAGAATAGAAGTGTGATCTCTATAGACCAAATGCCACAGTTACTCATTGATTGTTTAGTAGCGCAAGAGGATCAGCGCTTCTTTAAGCATAAGGGCGTTGATTGGCTTGGATTAGTGAGAATGGTCTACCTGAACGCTAAAGCAGGTGAAGTAACACAGGGAGCCAGTACTGTGACTATGCAGCTAGCGCGTAATGCTTTTAATCTTAAATCTGAAGCATTAAAAAGAGACGAGAATGGTATCCAGCGTAAATTAGTAGAAATCTTTTTGGCGCATCGTATTGGCAAGAAGTATTCCAGTGAAGCGGGGAAGAAATATATTTTAGAAAACTATCTTAACCGTGTTCCTTTTGGTCATGGATATTACGGCGCACGTTCGGCTTCTCTTGGTTACTTCGGGAAAGAGCCCGAAAAGCTTAATTGGGAGGAAGCGGCATCTATGGTAACGTGTATTAAGAATCCGTCTGCATTTTCCCCACTACGTTACCCTAGTAATAATAAGGGCGGTAGAAATCATGTTTTCAGACGATTGAAAGCAGAAGGCGTCATTGATAAAAAGGAGTATAAGAGGTTATTAGAGCTTCCAGTAAAGACGAACCCAAAACCACTGAAACGTGGCACGTCGCATTTGTATGAGAAAATTGGATTCTTATCGCGTCAAATTGTAGGAGAAGAAGCGATGTCAGAAGGTGGATATAGGATCTACACCACTATTGATAATAATCTGCAAGCTGTAGCTGACTCCGTTTTGAGCCAAAAGCTGATAGAAATTGAAGAAACAGAGGGATACTCACATTCTAAATATGAAGACTACGATTCTAAGAAAGGGTCACCTGAATACTTACAAGGCGGGCTTCTCATTAATGATCCTAAAACAGGCAAGGTTCTCGCACACGTAGGTGGACGAAACTATGCTCACACGCAGTTTGACTTTATAGATGTAGCTAAGCGCCCACTTGGAACAGGAGTTTTTCCTTTTCTTTATGCGCTCGCAATTGACGAAGGGCGTAGCCCTTCTGAGAACATACTGGATGAATCTATTGATAACAGGCTCGTGATGGTGGGAGGTCGTGAAGGCATACTTGGAGAATGGGGGTCAGAAACATTGACACCTAAGTATGAAGGAGAAATCACACTCCGACATGCGCTTGAGCAATCAAAAATCTCTTCTACGGTAAGGTTGGGCAAATCAATAGGGGTGGAGAAGTTTGCAGAGTTTGCAGAGAACTTAGGTATGGACTTTCCCGAAAAGGATAAGCTTCTAGCGAGAGATCTTTTAGGATGGGTGCCTACTTCGGTTAAAGAGGCAGCAAAAGCTTATTCAGCTATTGCCAATGATGGAAAGGTGCCTAATAAACTCTACTACATTAATAAAATTGAGAGTTCTTCAGGTCTTTTAGTGCATTTAACGAGCAAAAGTGAAATGCGTGATAACACTAAGCCTGTAATGACTAAAGCTACAGCATTCCAGGTTGATAATATTTTACGTGGGATACCTAAAGAAGGGAATATTAGTGATGTTTCAGAGGATATTTTATCTAGTGGGTTTAAAGGTGGAGGGAAAACTGGAACGCCTTATAACTTTGAAGATGCGTGGGCATTTGCATATAACAATAATCTCGTTTGTTCAACTTGGGTAGGCTTCCAACAGGGTAATAAAGGTGAAATTCTCCCCAACGGCTTCGCTAAAAATATTGCCTGGCCTATCGTTTCTGAGTTCTTCAATAATATTCAAAAAGACTTGCGTGGGAGTGTGCCTGAAATGCCTGAAGGTGTCGTTAAAAAAGAGATTTGTCGCGTTTCAGGTCTCTTAGCAACAAGGTATTGTTTTAGTGAAAAACATGATGATAACGGAAAAGCTATCGAAAATAGTTATAAATCTACGGTATGCCACGAATATTATAAGGAAGGCGAAGAGCCCGTAGAAATTTGCTATATCCATATGGGTTTAGATGGGGAAACGAGCTTTGTAGATCAATATGCACCTACGCAAGGAGTTACTGCTGCAAGACCAGTAATACAAGTTGACCCTGTGAAACCAAGTTCGCCTGTTGTTGTTGGGAGAGATCCGTATGGGGCAGTAGAAAATAGTGCTACCGAAGAAGGCGTTCCACAACTTGGCGGTGCATATGCTAGCGGACTTTTAATTCTTAACGATGAAGTAGCAGGTGAAGACGAAGCTTTCATAACCATGCCTAAGCCAAATAAGCTCAAGCTTATGGTAAATCCCGAGGATTTAAAACCGCGTGTAACTAAGGCTATAGTCATTGAGGACTAAGATTAATTAAAATCTCTATTAGCTATAAGGTCTCCCTTACTGGCACCTTAGTATCGATGTTGAAACATACAGTTTTTTACTTTTTTGGAGAAGCTTCTCTATATATTAAGGGGACTGCTGGAAACTAGGTTTAAACGATTTACGAGTCTTTGTTATAAAGGTAAAGTAACCCTAAGGGCAAAAACACATTCCCTTTTTCAAATACATTAGAATATCAATAGATTTCATTTTGATCGTAAAAGATAGTTTTCAAAAGTTCCCCTAAGTATAGTACCACAAAAAGTAGTTTGCCATTGATGCTCGTTCTAGATTGACAGAGCTTTGGTGAAATGTGCTATATTGGTAGTAATATAGAATCATCATGTCTGATAAAAATTCTGAAGGTCCTAAAACTGTTCCATTAAAAAAAACGAGTTCCATACCCCTTAAGAAAGAGACCGTACGTGTTTCAGTAAAGTCAGCCCCGTCCATGTCCATAAATACAAGGGCCTTAGCGCCACAGAGTCCTCTCAAGACAGAGCCTGTCAAAAATGCACCCAAACCAGTTAGCTTAAATACTCAAGCAGTATCTTCTAAGCCTGCGCCACTTAGAACGGTTCCTCTCAAGGCGGCGCCAAAACCTGCAGCATTGAATACGGTGCCGATGTCCACAAAGCCTAATCCGCTTAAGACTATCCCTTTAAAAACGGCACCTAAGCCTTCAAGCGAAGGTTCAGCACCAGCTATGCCTACTGCCGCTCCTGCGTCCAGTAAGCCGATGGCACCCGTGCCGACAATTAAGCTATCAGCTCCTAAACCTACGGCATCCCCTTCAGGACTTGTCACTCAGCCTATTGCGGCACCCAAGCCTCTTCAAAAACCCGTTACAGCGTCTGTTCCAGCTGACATCGCTGTTAAGCCACTAGCACCAATTAGTGCGGATGCTCCTGTGGTTAAAAATCCTCAGCCAACGATGGCGAGTTCAAAGATTGAAGCGTATGAAGATAAGGAGGAAGCAAACCCGAATGCGGGATGGCCCTTGGCCGCAGCAGCTTTATTTTGTGCTCTCGTTTGTTTAGCCGCGAATGTCTTTGGCTTTTTAGCAGGGAATTAAAAAACCTTCTTAATTATGATATTATCCATTCTACTTACAGTGTTAGCAGCTATCGTTCTTTTTCTTGGGATTCAAACGGGTAATATGCCTCAATAGGAATATACTCTTTTAGGCTTTTTTTATTTTCCTGTTGATAGTGGGGAATATGGATTTACATATATCCTCATAGTCATGACGAATAAGTCGTAACTAAGTAACTAAATAATAATATGGCTAAACAATTCACTAAAGATAGCTTTCAATCAGACGTTCTAGATTCAGATAAGCCAGTGCTTGTAGATTTCTGGGCGGAGTGGTGCGGACCTTGTAAAATGATCTCACCTTTAATTGATCAAGTAGCAGAATCAGTTTCTGACACAGCGGTAGTAGGGAAAGTTAACGTTGATACCGAGCAAGAACTTGCTCGCGAGTATAGTATTCAGTCTATCCCTACGATTCTGTTCTTTAAGAATGGAGAGATTAAAGATAAGATCGTCGGTGCCGCCGTTACTGCAGACCTCTTAAAAGAGAAGCTTGCCGCGCTTTAATTTTAATTAATTTAACTCAAAAGCGACCATTACAGGTCGCTTTTTTTATGGTTTGAGTGGAATACGATGTAGGATAACCTATCATACCTCCGAGTAGTTATTAAACATGAGTAAACTTTACCTTATCCTTCAGATTATCATGTTGTCCATGATGTCTTCCCTTGCGCAGTTCGCAATGTCTGGAGCTGAAGAAGTGAAAAGCGAGGTAGAGTTAATCCTAGAAGATAAGAAGCTGACTCCTGGAGAGTCTCATTACCTTTTATTAAAAATCACTTACCCAAAAGGGTGGTATTCGTACTACTATAATAATACAGCTTCTAAAACGATTTGCCCTACGATTAAGTTTGAGCCCATCGATGGAGTGCAATTTGGTCAGGTAGAGTATTCTATTCCTCAGATTAAGGAAAGTTACGGCATTCCCTCTTACGTGTATCCGAACGAAGTTATTTTAAGAACCCAAATCACTCTAGATCCCAATGTTACAGTAGGGACGAGCCTTGAAATAAGAGGGAAGGCGAAATGGCAAATATGTGAGCAAAGCTGTGTCAATGAGCAAGCAGACCTAAGTTTAGACCTAAAGGTAGGAGAAGCTGTCTCTAGCGGGCTTGCCACAGTACCAATGGAGCTAAGCTTTTCACTGAGTGAAAATATTGTAGCTACTGTTGAGGAAAAAGAAAATGGCTATGAGCTAAAGGTGGAAGGAGAATTTAAGCCTGTTACATTCTATGATCTGGATGGACAGACGCAGTTTCAAAGCGCAGAAATTATTGAGCGGAATGGTGATGTAGCCACACTCTTTCTACCCTTTGATAAAGGTAATAGCTTCAGGCAATCTTTGGTTAAACCACTTCCAGTTTTGAGAGGTTACTTGTTAGACGAGAGTAAAAGGGGAGTCTGGGTGGAACTTGACTTAGCTAATGAGGCTTCCATCGCGAAAGCCCCGCCCGAACCAGAAGCTGAGATTAAAGAAAAAGGCAAAGTAGAACAGGGTGGTGACTTCTCCATGTTATATAATCCAGAAGTACCTATTTCATACCGCACGCTAAAGAACTCAGCTCCTATTACCTTTTGGTTTGCTCTCAGCGGGGCATTTTTAGGGGGCATATTACTCAATCTTATGCCGTGTGTTTTTCCAGTTCTAAGCCTCAAGGTCCTAAGCTTTATCGAAAAGTCTGGTGAAGATCCATGGAAAATCCGTCTTCATGGTCTTCTATTTACTGCTGGTGTGATCTTATCCATGTGGGTTTTAGTAGGCTCTCTCTTTGCCATTAAGCACTCTACAGGGCAAAGCATAAACTGGGGTCAGCAAATGGGCGACCCTCGGTTTGTTGCGGGAATCATCATCATTCTTTTTCTCTTTGGGCTTAATATGGCAGGGGTCTTTGAGCTTGGAAATAAGCTAACTGCACTTGGGGGAGCAAAAGGCTCTAAAAATGACTATCTCGCTACTATTTTTAGTGGAGTGCTGACCACCGTGGTTGCTACTCCATGCAGCGGGCCATTTTTAGGCGCCGCAATGGGGTATACGCTGGAGCAAAGCCTCCCAAGTGCTATGGTTATTTTTACGGTGTTCGCTCTAGGAATTTCCTTTCCTTACTTGCTCTTATCTTTCTTTCCTCAACTTACATCTAAGATGCCAAGGCCAGGCTTATGGATGGATACTCTCAAAAAGATTCTTTCCTTTGGGATGTTTGCTGCCGCTGCCTTTTTTATGCAAACCTTTGGGGCACAGACTGGTGATAAAGGGCTTTCGCTCCTTGTGATGGCATTAGTGATTGTAGCTCTTGCCTCTTATATGTATGGGCATTGGACACCGCCCCATCTTAAGAAGCATATACGCTATGGGCTAGGTTTCACCTTATCGTTACTCGTTTTGATAGCTGGCTTGAATATGTCTTGGAATGCCGCTACCAAATATAAAGCATCTATACAAGAGGTCACAGACTCTCCTCATAAAAATGCGATTAAATGGAAGGCTTGGACACCTGGGATCGTAGAGTATTACAGAGCTACAGGGAAGTATGTATGGGTGGACTACACTGCGAGCTGGTGCGCTACCTGCATCGTGAATAAGAAACGTATCTTTGGTGATGAGGAGCTTATGAAAAGCTTAAATGAAGAAAAGATCGTCTTCGTTAAAGCTGATCTCACCGATAACGATCCAACTGTATCGCGAGATCTCTCCCGCGTTAGTCGTGTGCAGATCCCTGTGAATTTGCTCTACGCCCCAGAGCTGGAGACTCCCGCTGTGCTTCTAGAAGAACTCGTCTCACCATCAGACGCAAAGGAAGCATTAGATATCATTGGATATGATTAGATGCGTGCCCGTAGGTTCCATTAAAGCTGTTTCAACAGCCAGCTATGCGAGCTCACCACAGGACTTAATGGGGTTCATGCCATAGCCTTTACATTTGTTCATTGTTTAGGAGGTAGAGAAATCTCTATGATTCTAAAAAAATAATTTGTAGGGTTGCCAAATCATAAGAAATGCCCATACGTAACGGCTCGCTTCTAATGTAGGAAGTGAAAAACATTATAATTATACTGAGCTATGTCATCAGATCTCTCAATCTATCGTAACATCGGAATCTTCGCACACGTGGATGCGGGTAAAACCACCACTACCGAGCGAATCTTAAGCCTTACAGGTAAAATTCACAAAATCGGGGAAGTTCACGATGGTGAATCAACGACGGATTTCATGGAGCAAGAAGCAGAGCGTGGAATCACGATCCAATCTGCAGCGACAACATGTTTCTGGCCTGGAGCTGATCAACAGTTTGAGCCACACCGTTTTAATATCATTGATACTCCCGGGCACGTTGACTTCACTGTAGAAGTTTATCGTTCTCTTAAAGTCCTTGATGGCGGGATCGGTGTATTTTGTGGATCTGGAGGAGTAGAGCCTCAATCAGAGACGAATTGGCGTTACGCAAATGATTCTGAGGTAGCGCGTATCATATACGTGAACAAACTTGATCGTACAGGCGCTGACTTTTACCGCGTTACAGAGCAGGTTAAAACAGTGCTCGGAGCGCAGCCGCTCATCATGGTTCTTCCTATCGGCACAGAAAAAGACTTCGTAGGCGTAGTAGATCTTCTTACACGTAAGGCATGGGTCTGGGGTGAAAATTCAGAGAAAGACCCGCTTGATTATACTATTCAAGACGTCCCTGCGGATATGGTGGATGACGTGGAAAAGTATCGTGAAGAAATGATCGAGCTTGCTCTAGAGCAGGATGACGACCTCATGGAAGCTTACCTTGAAGGAAATGAGCCATCGATCGAAGATATTAAGAAGTGTATCCGTAAGGGGACAATTGCAATAGACTTCTTCCCAACGTATTGTGGATCATCTTTTAAGAACAAGGGTGTGCAAAACATTCTCGATGCGGTTATCGATTACCTTCCTAACCCAACAGAGGTTAAGCCTCAGCCAGAGGTTACCGCTGAAGGTGAAGAGACAGGGAAATCCTGCTTAGTTACTAAAGACGGCCCTCTCAGAATGCTTGCCTTTAAAATCATGGATGACCAGTTCGGAGTTCTGACATTCGTAAGGGTGTATTCTGGGATCGTGCAGAAAGGCATGACGGTCATGAATGCTACCACCGGTAAGACGGAAAGACTTGGGCGTATCGTAGAGATGCACGCTGATAAGAAGGAAGAGATTCAGACCGCGCAAGCGGGTGACATCTTCGCGATTGTAGGTCTAAAAGGCACACAAACAGGGCACACACTTTGTGATAAAGATGATATCTGTATTCTGGAGCCAATGGTATTCCCAGACCCTGTTATCTCTATCGCAGTAGCGCCTAAAGATAAGGTGAACGCGGAGAAACTCGCAATCGCGATCGGTAAAATGGTCGCAGAAGATCCATCTTTTTATGTTGAAACGGATCTCGATTCAGGTGAGACCATTCTTAAAGGGATGGGTGAGCTTCACCTAGACATTAAAGTGGATATTCTTAAGAGAACACACGGTGTAGAAGTAGAAGTAGGGCAGCCACAAGTGGCTTACCGTGAGACTATTACGCAGCGCTTGGAAGATTCTTACACACACAAGAAGCAGTCAGGTGGATCTGGGCAGTTTGCTAAGATTGACTACATCATTGAGCCTCTTGAGCCAGGTGAAGAAGAATCTGGATTTACCTTTGAGTCAAAAGTTGTGGGCGGAAACGTTCCTAAGGAATTCTGGCCAGCTGTTGAAAAAGGGTTTAAGAAATCTATGGAGAAAGGAGTTCTTGCTGGATATCCTTGTTTAGACTTTAAAGTAACGCTTGTAGATGGAGCCTTCCACGCAGTTGACTCCTCAGCAGTAGCTTATGAGATCGCAGCTAAGGCAGCATACCGCCAGTCCATGCCTAAGGCTGGAGCACAACTTCTTGAGCCAATCATGAAGCTTGATGTCTTTAGTCCTGAAGATAATATCGGAGATGTCATTGGTGACATGAACCGTCGCCGTGGGATGATCGAAGAACAAATGACGACACCTACAGGAATCCGTGTGAAGGCTAAAGCACCTCTCTCTGAGATGTTTGGCTACATCGGTGACCTAAGAACAATGACATCAGGACGTGGTCAGTTCTCTATGGAATTTGATCACTACGCAGCATGTCCGCGTAACGTGTCTGAACAAATTATCAAAAAGGCAGAAGAAGAAAGACTCGCGAGACATAAGTAAGACTCCTTCATCTTAGACGGCAAATCATGCCGCTATTCTAAAGAACGCACCTTGTAAGGGGTGCGTTTTTTGTGTTCTGGATTATGTAATTTCACTTGCATGAGTGGAAGAGACCGTACTAGTTCTCTGTATGCACCAGTTTAGCTTTAAGAATGAGTCGCTGCATTGTGAGGATGTAGATTTAGCAGAATTAGCCTCAGACCATGGCACACCACTTTATGTGTATTCAGCAGGGACGATCCGTCAAAATTACTTAGCCTTAGAAAATGCATTAGACGGCTTAGATCACGAGATTGCTTATGCGGTGAAGGCCAATAGTAACCTCTCTGTCATTAATACCGTTCGTGAGCTTGGAAGCGGGTTCGATATCGTCTCTGGTGGGGAGCTTTACCGTGTGATTAAGGCTGGAGGAGACCCAGGGAAATGCACCTTTGCGGGAGTCGGTAAAACAGAAGAAGAGATACGCTACTCTATAGATGCTGGGATCTATTGTTTTAATGTGGAATCTGAGGAGGAGTTGGTCGCGATCAACAGCATAGCCGAGACAATGGGAAAGGTCGCACCAATTGCAGTTCGTGTGAATCCAAACGTGGACGCGAAAACGCATAAGTATATCTCTACAGGAAAGTCTGAGAATAAGTTTGGAGTAGACTTCGGCTTAATCGAGGGAGTGTATGAGCGCGCTTCTAAGTTAGCGAATGTTCATCTCAAAGGTCTTCAAATGCATATTGGATCACAGTTGACCTCCGTGAAACCATTCTTGGAAGCAGTAGAAAAAGTGACTCCTCTCGCGGTCTCACTGAAAGAAAAGCATAACATAGAGTTTTTCTCCATAGGTGGGGGCATTGGGATTGTTTATGAGGACGCGCTCGCTTCTGGTCCTAAGAAATGGTGGGATGGTCAGTCTGCAGGTGAGCGTCCACTTACGCCCGCGCTTTATGCGGAAAAAATCGTACCTGTCCTAAAGGATAGCGGCTTAAAAATCTTACTTGAGCCAGGGCGCTACATGGTGGGGAATGCGGGGGTATTACTTACTAAGTGCCTTTATGAAAAAAAGGGCACAGCTAAAACCTTTAAGATCGTAGATGCCGCCATGAATGATCTGATTCGTCCGGCTCTTTATGAGGGGCATCATGAAATAGTGCCTGTAAAAGAAAAGTATAACTCTACCGTAAAAATGGATATTGTGGGTCCTGTATGCGAATCGGGTGATTTCTTCTGTCAAGACCGTGAGCTGCCAGACTTTCAGCCGAATGAAGTAATAGCGCTCATGAGTGCTGGTGCTTATGGCTTCGTCATGGCGTCTAACTATAATACACGCCCCTTCCCAGCTGAGATTCTAGTGGATGGTGAGGATGCAAAAGTGATCAAGCCTAGACAAGTCCTCGAAGAAATTATTGAAGATGAGCTAGATGCTCTAGAGGAGTGATGATAATATAGGGAGCAAAAGGCTTTCTTAATCTTCCCTGAACAAATTAGCTGTTTTTTTAATAGATCAGCTTCGGGCGATCTGAGGCCTTTCTTTCTTGCTCCTTTTCTTGGCGAGCCTTTCGAGGATCATGAGGGATCGTTCCCGCCACTTTCACTTCACCATTAGCGAAGGACTCAAGGCGCGGTTCTCCGACGGCTCCTTGTCTATGGTAATTTCGCTTCGCTATTTTTCCCGTAGGCGTCACCACAACATGCGTGTAAAGAGTAGGAGTGATGAGATACAGGAGGTGAAGGTTGTTTTGCCTATCTAAAGCTGCTTTAGGTTCACGAAAGGTGACATATTTACTGAGCGCAGCACACGCGATGACTTGACCAGTATATTCATTAGTAATTCTCACGTAGAGTTCGGTGTCTTCAGAGCCGTTAAAGTTAATGACCTCGCACTTCCGAGCATTGGCGGTATTAGGAAGGCCTATTTTTTGTGAGAAAAGGGTGCGCCCACTCGTGACGAGAAATTGGGTATTATTTGAGCTCATCGCACTTTGGTTTTGATCTGGAAGTTTCACGTATGCGATCGCTTGGTATCTTCCAAATTTAGTAAGATCATAATAATCGGAGAGTCGGATTTTCTTTTCCACTGTCTGCCCCGCAGCGATTACTACAGCTTTAAAAGTAGGCTTATCCCTCTTATACGGAAGAAGCTCGCCTCCTTGGTTTTTCACGTTGATATCGAGCCAATTAAGCCGTTTCTCTCCTTTCAGCGTAATAGTCTTTCCCGCGCGGTTAGTTATAGACAGCGTATAATCCACATTTTCATGAACGACGTATTGATCCTTGTCGGCTTGAAAATCTACGGTGAGTTGTGCTGGCAAAATTATAAGGCTAGCAAAAAGTAAAAAGAGCGTCTTCATATTATTCTTTTAGGGGGGGAGGGAGAAGGGAACCAAAGTTAACTTCAACATCAGAGCCATCAAAAGGAAAGTTAAAGTCATCACTCGAATATATCTCTGTCTTCTTTGCAAGAATTCTGGGCCAGGCGGCCTGATCAACGAGTTCTCCTCTGTAGGATAATTCTATGGAGTATCCGTAATAAGTTCTAGGTCCAATACCAGTATCATCCGAAGAAGGGACGCTGGGTAGATAATAACTAGCGACGAGATATTCCATCCCGTTTTTCTCCCAATTTACTTTGCTATCCTTCCACTTGCAAGATGCGCGATTAGAAGGAAGACAGGGAACAATTTGCTGATTTATTCGGTCAAAAATCCTGACGGAAAGGGTGACTTGGCTTGGATCTATATATTCCTCTGGGGAGGAAAGAATGGGGATGTTTAGGGTGATACTCTCACCAGTCTCTATCGTTTTATCACGGAATTGATTTATGTTTCCTATGGCGAGAATTTGGGTCTGATCCTTTTTAATCCCAAAGCCGTCTTTAAGTTTTTGCGCGGATATACGATAGAGTGGACCAGCGATATTTAAGCCATAGCTAAACACTTTTTCATAGGACTCCGAGGCTTTATCAAAGATGCCCATCGCTTCATACATATCTCCATATAGGAAAGTGACGTGAGGACTTTTAGGAGAAACTTTCTTTGCTTCCTCAAGCTTTAAGGCAACGAGGCGCATATCACCTGCGATGCGTGCGGTCTTTGCTTCTTTAAGTAGTTTTTCTGCGAGCGGGTCTTTAATGGGAGGATCGAATTTGAAGGTCGTCTTATCATCAAGAGGCGCGCTAGCTCTCTCAGAGGTGAAGCCTTTTGGCAACGGTGGGAGATCAGGCAATTCGGTAAGAGCATTCTTGGTATTAATCTGTTCTCTTGGAGCTTTAATTGTGATAAATTTAGGGACTTCTTTCTCTACTATTTTTATTACAGGAGGGGCTTGAAGTTTATTAATGGCTCCATAAGCGAAAAGCAATATTTGGCATACTCCAACAAGAGCCAGGCCACCGTATAATAGGGGGTAAAGCTGGCGTGATCTCGCTTTTTCAGAAAGAGTATTATTCATGCGTAAGGGAAATGAAGTGAAAGCTTATAAAGAATTACGTCATCAATAATACAATTAATTCGTTTTAGATGAAATTAAATAGTATTATAGCATATTAATAAAGAATTCGGCTAGATGTTTTTCAGATTCACGTTTAAACAAAAAAGAAAGTGCGGATGGAGCAGGCAATCATAGAAGACATTGAGAATCTACGACCACATGAATTCATGCGAAGGGTCTCAAAAGAGGGCACTCTTTTTTTTGATAGTGTAGGGAATTATCCTAAAGATTACCAAAATCCGTTGTCTATTATCGCGACGGCACCAGAGCGATTTTTACGTGGACACATTTCAGATTACTCTGAATTAGAGAAGGTTCTTAAAGCTCGATCGGAACTGAAAGAAAATTCCAATTTTCCTTGCGGGGGGCTAGCAGGATGGGTGGATTATGAAGGGAATTACACCTTTGGTCTTTATAATAAGTTTTGGGTGTATTCACATCACGAAGATAGGTGGATACAGGAAGGGAATACAGCTTTTGCCGAAATGAAGAATCAAGAAAAGGTTGCTATGTCACCTTGGAATCAAACAGTAAGCGAAGCAGCGTTCATAGATATAGTCAATAAGGCGCAGGAATATATTGCTAGCGGAGATATTTATCAGGTGAATCTTTCACATAAATTTTGGGCTGAGCTAGAATGCAAAAATCATGTTTATTCGCTCTATGAAAAATTGAGGAAGGCTTCGCCAGCTCCCATGGCATGTTATGGGAATCTAGGCAGACGAGAGCTAATATGTTCTTCTCCAGAGACATTTTTAAGAATGAGTGGTGAGGAGATAGAGTCTCGCCCTATTAAAGGAACCAGCCCTAGGTTTTCAGATAGTGTTCTAGATAAGAGTTCAGCACATGAGCTTTTAAATTCTGAAAAGGAAAAAGCAGAGCTCTTAATGATCACAGACCTACTTAGAAATGATCTTGGTCGCGTCTCTGAATATGGATCAGTGAAGGTAGATGAATTATTAAGTCTGGAAACCTTCGAGCAGGTTTTTCATATGGTTTCTACTGTTCGCGGAAAAATAAAACCAGAGCTGTCACATGTGGCAGCATTAGCTTCTTGTCTGCCAGGAGGGAGCATAACTGGGGCACCTAAAATTCGTGCCACGCAGATCATAAAGGAATTAGAAAAGACCTCAAGAGGGCTTTATACTGGAGTAGTCGGATATCTTGGCTTTAATGGTGAGAGCCAATTCAATATTGCAATTCGTTCGCTAGTGAGGGAAGGGGGACAATTGCATTATCACGTGGGTGCAGGGATTGTCGCAGATTCAGATCCCGAAAAAGAGTATCAAGAGACGCTAATAAAAGCTGAGGGTATTCGCAGAGCATTGGCAGATTTAGACTAAGATAACTGCCTATTAGGGTTTAAATAGAGAATCTATTTGATGCATGGCATAGGATTAGTTAATCGAATGTATATGCATATAAGACCTCGTCGAAACCGAAAGAATCCAGCTATTAGAGCGATGCTCAAGGAGACGATAGTAACCCCTGCTGATCTTATCTATCCTTTGTTTGTCCAAGAGGGAGATTTGGATGAGCCCCTATCGTCTATGCCGGGTTGCGTAAGGTGGTCGATTGAGGGACTAGTGAAAGAAGCTGAGTCTGCCCACAAGCTTGGCGTTCTTGCGGTGGTGGTTTTTCCGGCTATTAAGGAGGAGCTGAAGACCCCAAATTCGGAAGAGTCATACAATGATGATGGACTTATTCCGCGAGTTATTAAAAGGCTAAAGCAAGAGATTCCTACGTTACAGGTGATCACGGATGTGGCTTTAGATCCTTATAATTCAGAAGGGCACGATGGCTTGGTAATGATAGGTGCGAGCGGGGAGGTGGAAATCTTGAATGATGCGACTATAGAGGTGCTGTGTAAGCAAGCGCTCTGCCACGCTAGAGCTGGAGCAGACATCGTAGCTCCCAGCGACATGATGGATGGCAGGGTGGAGGCAATAAGGAAGACTCTTGATACAGAGGGCTATCAAAATATTTCCATTATGAGTTACACTGCGAAGTATGCATCTGCTTTTTACGGTCCGTTTAGAGGTGCTCTTAATTCTACACCCAAGGCGGGAGACAAAAAGACTTATCAGATGGAGACGGCGAATTCTAGAGAGGCTCTCCATGAGCTTGAGCTCGATGAGCAAGAGGGTGCAGATTTTGTTATAGTGAAGCCTGCCGGTCCTTATTTGGATATCATCGCCATGCTTAGAGAAAATACGTATTTACCGGTGGTGGCATATCAGGTCAGCGGTGAATATCTGATGATGAAGTCAGCAGTGAAAGATGGTTGGCTCGATGAAAAAAGCGTCGTGATTGAGAGTCTTACGAGTATCAAGCGCGCAGGTGCTGATATCATTCTAACGTATTTCGCAAAAGACTTTGCGACTTGGTATAGAGAAGGGCTTTAAACAGTGCGATTTTTTGAGAGCGGGACCTTTCTCGCTTCTAAGTCTGCCTGGATATACCCTTCCAAGTCTGTAGGGTGAGACACATCATGGGCATCCATTACCTTTTCCACGTGTTGCCAAATCTCGGGAAACTTAATTTCTCCGTCGATAAAGGCTTGAACCGCTACCTCATTAGCAGCGTTTAAAACGGCGGGCAAGGTGCCGCCGACCGTTCCTGCTCGTATCGCTAAGTTTATAGCGGGGAAGTCCTCTCGGCGTGGTGCAGAGAAGGTCAGTTCGCTCAGTTCCGCAAAGTTTAAAGGCTTTAGCGCATTTGATACACGGTCTGGATAGGTGATTGCATACTGTATAGGAAAGCACATATCTGGCTGGCTGAGTTGAGCGAGGGTGGAGTTATCAGTAAACTCTACCATGGAGTGAATAATGCTTTGGTGATGAACAATGACATCTACCTTTTCCATCTCTACGTTAAAAAGCCACCGTGCCTCGATCATTTCCAGTGCTTTATTAAAGAGTGTTGCGGAATCGAGCGTGATTTTACGGCCCATTGTCCATGTAGGGTGTTTGAGAGCGTCTGAGAGCTGGACATCCCACAGTTTCTTTAAAGGCCATTTTTCAGGATCACGAAATGGTCCTCCAGAAGCGGTAAGGATAAGCCGTCTAATTTCTTTGTCGCCTCCATCATGCCCTTTCAGGCATTGGAATAGGGCGTTATGCTCGCTATCGACAGGTAAGATGTTGACGCCTTTCTCCCGCGCACGTGCCATGACGATTTCTCCCGCCATGACGAGAACTTCCTTACTGGCTAGCGCGATGTCTTTTCCTTTATCAATAGCTGCGAGGGTAGGGTGGAGGCCCGCTGTGCCCACTATAGATACCAGCACCATGTCTGCCTCCTCATTCTCAGCGAGCGCGATCAACCCCTCTGCGCCGTAATGAACTGTTACACTTGACCCTAGTGCCTCCTGGACTTCTTTTACTTTCTCAGGATTTGCGATGGAGACTGTTTTCACGGAAAACTCTTTAGCTTGAGAGATAAGTGCTTGCACATTCTCACCAGCGGCAAGTCCAACTACTTTCATCCTCTTTGGGACATCTCTGGCGACCTTTAAAGCACTTGTCCCAATAGACCCAGTAGAGCCTAAAATAATAACTTTCTTCTGAGGAGTCTCTGCCATTAACTAATGGTTCAACCTATTATCTGGCTCTGTGGCGAGGCAAAAATAAAAAATAGCGAGACATCTTACCGTCTCACTATGGGATTTTCCTTTTTAGGATAGGGCTTTAATTAGCAGTAATGATTCTACGTTCAGGAAGGATTTCCTGTGCGAAGTCTACATTGATGAGGTTCGTCTCCGCATAATAAGAGTTGAGACCAGCTAACTTCTCTTCAATGTCATGAATGACGGAATCATAATGCTGAGCAATCAAACGGTGGTGCATTTGATCTTCTTTAGCTTGTAGTAGCTTATCTCTCAACCGCTTTACCTTTCTTGATCTATACCAATTTTTCATTACCTATTAGACGCGCTTAATGATTGATTATTCAATCCTAATGATTGAAAAGTATAAGGATTTTATTTTTTCATACTCCCTAGATTGTTCAGTATGGCTTTTCCGAGTTCCACCCCTTTTACAAAGTTTTCTATGGGGAAGTTTTCGTTTGGAGCATGGATTTGTGCATCTGGTAATGCAAGTCCTAGCATGAGAGTGTCTGCGCCTAGAATTTTCTTAAAGTCTCCGATGATAGGGATGCTCCCACCTTCTCTGATAAGCACCGGTTCTTTTCTGAAGACTTCTTCTAGAGATTTCTGTGCTATTTTCCCAAACGAGTCATGCGGGTCTGAGCGGTATGGATGACCGCCGTGTCCTTTTTGGACGGTTATTTTCACATTTGGAGAAGCATACTTTTCTAAATGCGCTCTAATATTCTCAAACACTTTATCGGGTTCTTGATTTGGGACAAGTCGGAAGGAGAGCTTACAGAATGCCTTTGCAGGTAAGACAGTTTTAGAGCCTTCACCTTGATACCCGCCGCCTATACCATTTACTTCAGCAGTAGGGCGTGCCCAAAGCCTTTCAGATGTAGTGTATCCTGTTTCACCATGGAGGTTAGGAGCACCTGTTAGCTTTAGCCATGTCTTTTCATCCATATCAGGAATGTCTTTCCACATCTTTCTTTCCCACTCAGCAAGGGGCTCTACGTCATCATAAAAGCCTTCTATTGCCACCCGCCCATCCTCTTCATGTAAGGAGGAAACGAGTCTAGCGATTTCCGTAGCAGGGTTTGCGATGGAGCCTCCTATGACGCCACTGTGTTGATCTCCAGAAGGTCCGTCTAAGAGGACTTCACAACAAATAATTCCTCGGAGTCCGTAACCTAAGGTTCCTGTCTGAGGTGCCACCATACCAGTGTCAGAGACGATGATAACATCAGCAGGAATACTCTCTTTATGTTCCTCTAGAAAAGGGACAAGGTTCGGGGATCCAATTTCTTCCTCTCCCTCTAGCAGAATGGTTAGATTCACAGGAAGTTCTCCATCTTCCGTGATAAGCTGTTCTATGGCCTTTAAGTGAGCCATATGTTGCCCCTTATTATCAGTCGCTCCACGGGCATAGATTTTGTCGTTTTTGATGGTGGGCTCAAACGGAGGAGTGTCCCAGAGTTCTAGAGGGTCTACGGGTTGCACATCATAGTGCCCATAGAGCATCACATTTACTCTGCCTTCTAGATGTTCGTTTTTTGCTAAAACGATCGGGTGTCTAGCTGTCTGATAAATTTCAGAGTTGAGCCCAATGCCTGATAACTTTTGATGAAGCCATTCCGCATTCTTTTTAACCTCCTTTTCATATGCTGAATCTGTAGAAATAGACTGAAAAGAGAGAACTTTGAGTAGGTCATCAAGAAGAGGTGCCATAGTAGAGAGTTTTTTCTTAGTTAAGTTTTGATAAAGATTTTTTTTGCCTAAATAGGCAATATCGCTTCGTAATCACGATACTACAAATAAACCGCATTTTGTTAAGAATCATTGTTCCTTAATTAGGCACTTTCAGTGTCTTTCCTAGGAGTATATTCGTTCCTTTAATACCATTAGCAGACTGAATCTTGGATACGGAAGTACTATATCGGCGTGAAATATTGTAGAGGGTATCTCCTTTTTTTACCAAATGGTAGCGTGTTTTAGGGGCAGCTTTGACGACAGGTTTCGGCTTTGGTTTGCTTGCTACTTTAGGTGTAGGCTTGGGCTTGGGTTTTGGAGTGCTTGTAACTCTAGGCTTAGGAGGAGTATATGTTTTCTTTGGCTGTGAAACGGGAGCGGATTTTGGTTTACTAGACGCAACTGTGTATCTAGGTGGTGCGTTTTGTGAGGCTTCCTGAGCTTTCTGTTGCTCGAGCAAGGCAAGTTCTTCTCTTTGTTTAGCCATTTCCTTAGCTTGTCGGGCTGCTACCTGAGCCTGTTCTCGAGAGCGTTCTTGATCTTCCTTCGTCTGTTTTGTTTGATACTTAGCTAACTCCTTAGCCTGTTTAGCGTCTTCCTTTGCTTGAATTTCTGCAAGTTTTCCAGCTTCTTTCGCCTGCTTTGCCTCATATTTAGCTAACTCTTCGGCTTGTTTGGCATCTTCTTTCGCTTGGATTTTCGCAAGCTTAGCATCCTTTTTCGCCTGAATTGCGGCAAGCTTGGCATTCTCTTTAGCGCGTTTTTCTGCATCTTCCGCTTGTTGCTTAGCTAACTTAGCAGCCTCTCTCGCTCTGTCTTCTTCTTCGCGTTCTCTTTTTTTTCTGTCCCAATATGATTCTTTCGCGACTTTTGGTTTGGTTGAGGCTATCGCAGAGCTACTTCCTAAATTTGGTTTGCGTTTCTGCTTCGCAGGAGTGTCTGCCTCGTTTTCTAGGTAATTACCGCTTCTATCGAAAGGACCATACCCAGGATCATACAGCTTTCCTGCGATGCCTGAGCTACCAGAATTACTACAGCTAACCGTAATGCACGGAAATATCATTAACACGATAAAGGGTGTAAATAGTTTAAGAAATCTTACCTGATAAAATAAGCGCATTAGTAAAGAAAAACTAGTATTTAGGGTAAGTTAAATAATTCCCAGATTCGTTTCAAGCTTATTTATACTACACTAAGAGTGCATAAGCGTAAAAAGCGAGATTCAGGATTGAACGGGAGATGGATTCAGTACACGTTTTGCGTCCATGAAGATAGTCGTCGCATATTCAGGAGGTTTAGATACATCTGTCATTTTAAAGTGGCTAAAAGAGCATTACTCGGCAGAGGTGATCGCGTATTGTGCTGATATTGGGCAGGATGAGGAGCTAGATGGCCTAGAAGATAAAGCTATCTTAACCGGTGCCTCTAAGTGTTATGTAGATAACTTAAAAGAGGACTTTGCAAGAGACTATATCTTCCCCATGTTTCAAGCGAATGCCCTCTACGAGGGACGCTATCTATTAGGGACATCTATTGCGCGACCATGTATTTCCAAGGGGATGATGGATGTGGCGTTAAGAGAAGGTGCTGATGCGATCGCGCACGGTGCTACGGGAAAAGGGAATGACCAAGTCCGTTTTGAGCTTTCCGCAGCATCACTTGCTCCAAATGTGAAGTGTATTGCACCCTGGAGGGATGAGGTGTTTCGCGAGGCATTCCCAGGAAGGACAGAAATGATCGAATACGCAGAAGCGCATAATATCCCGATTCAGGCTAGTATGAAAAAGCCGTATTCAACGGATAGAAATTTACTTCACATTTCCTTTGAAGCAGGTGCTTTGGAAGACCCTTGGTATGATGCAACAGGTGAAAGAGATAAGGATATGTATATGCTTTCCGTATCACCTGAGGATGCACCTGATAAACCAGAGCTCGTTCAGTTCCTCTTTGAAAAAGGAAACTGCATTGGTTTAAAAGTAGATGGCATAGAGCAATACATCTCGCAATACGACGATATTAAAGTCTTAGGTCATCAGGATGGATACACCCTCCTCACACCTTACGGGGTTATGCGTGTTCTGAACTCCTTAGGAGGCAAGCATGGAATCGGGCGTATCGATCTTGTGGAAAACCGCTTCGTCGGTATGAAATCTCGTGGCATTTATGAAACTCCTGGCGGCACTATTCTCTTAGAGGCGCATCGTGACTTAGAAACACTTGTTCTGGATAGAGAAGCGCAGTCGTTACGGGATTCCTTAATGCCGAAGTATGCCCAGCTTATCTATAATGGATTCTGGTTCGCACCAGAGAGAGAAGCTCTTCAATCTCTCATTACGGAAACACAAAGAACTGTTTCTGGTGAAGTAAGACTTAAGCTTTACAAAGGAAATGTAATGCAAGCGGGAAGGCGTTCACCGCTCAGTCTTTACAGTGAGGAAATCGCTACAATGGAAGGAGGAGGCTCTTACAACCAAGATGATGCGAGTGGGTTCATCGCGCTTAATGCACTGAGATTAAAGGCTTCAGCCCAGCAAGAAGGGTAACTTTTAATGAGCGTAACTGCGTTTAACCCTCTAAAACGAGGGTGGATGCATTTTCTTATTGGAATACTTAGTATTCCAATTTTAGTTTAGATATGTGAACTACTTCTTAATTTGCATAATGTCATCAGTGTTAACAAATGCAAGTAGCTGAGTGAAATGTCTCAAACAGGATTCCATAGTCTTAGGCTTCGTGCGATATCGCACGGTAAGAACCTGTCGCATTTTTCTAAGGTTATAGGAGCTGATGATATAAAAATTAAAGAGAAGGTTCTTAGGCATGCTTCGCCATCCTTAGTTGCAGTGGTTGGTAATAGAGATGCTGGAAAAAGTGAATTTGTTTCAGGTCTCGTAAACATACCAGTGCGTCAGGATATGGAGGGGAACACATCTGAAAGCTACCGGTTCACACATCATGTGGATTCCCCTCCATATTATGATCAGCCGACTGAAGAGGCTTTCCATATCCCTATTGAAAGTGAATATCTAAAGAAGCACACCTTTGTGGAAATACGGAAAGAAGTAGGACGAAATTTACTCGTGAAAGATCCTATTATTTCTCGTGCTGAGGGAATCATCTTTCTAGTAGATGCACGTGACCCATGGGCGGGATCAGTTTGGCGATACTTTGAACAATTTTCAGAGTCCCATGCGGGGAGAATTATTTTTTGCGTGAGCCATGTTGGAGCTATTGAGAAGAGAGACTGGCCTGTTCTTAAAAAGCACTTAGAGGAAAAAGTGAGTCAAAGAGCTCTTGAGAAGGTTGAGCTGGTCCGAGTGGATTATACTGACATGTTCACCTTTCATGATATCCGCGCATTTTTAGAGTCCTATGCAGTGGGAAAGTCCAAATGGGTGGAGTTAAGGCAATTAAAGTCTGATTTTATGATGGTCTTTAATGGAGTTGATAAAGTTTTATCCGTACAAAAATCATGGCTAAATGAGGCGACAGATATTGCGAATAATTTAAAGCATGAGTTTACTGACCTGAAACAGCGAATCCGACTGGAGCTTCTTTTGCGAATAGAGACTATGGGAGCGAGCCTTAGGGAGCGAGCAGATGAAATATTAAAAGAAGTGCGTCAAAGGCTGACCTTTTCCTCCTACCTTAGATCACTTTTTGGAAGGGAGACTTCGCTGAGTTCCTTTCAAGATGGCTTAGAGGCTATTCTGTCAGAAGCTCTCTATGTTGAAATTGGAGCGCATTATCATAAGACGAATCAATTAGTAGCAGAACATGCAAACCGGTTTGCGAAGACATACCCGAGTTTAGCGCACTATTGTCCAGATCTAAAGGGTGACGGAACAGAGTTACAAGCACCATTCATGCTTGAAAAAGAAACAGTCAGCAAAGAAATACTTAGAGTTTTAAGGCAGCTGAGGCTTAAACCTCTTTTTCGTCGCGAGCTAGAACATATTGATGAAGTCACGAATCTTAGACTACGTTTATCTATGTTACTGTTTGCGGTTGGAGGATTTATTGGAGGCTTTCAACACCATCTATTTGCTATTCTATTTATAGTGCTCGGTATCAGCGTGCTTATATGGGCTGCTGTCCAAAGAGGGAAGTCCTTAGATTCCTTCGTTGAGTTTTTAAATGAGTGGTTTCTAGGCGTTGGAATGAGGATGTTGGAGCCTATAGAATACCTCAGCAATAATCTTGTAAATCATGCCATGGATACTTACGGGGAAAGCTTCACGCCATATCTGGAGGTGGTAAAAGAGCAGCAAGAAGTTATTCCTAAGCGATTAGAAGCAGGGATGAAACTATATGAAATCAATAGAGATTTAATTAAGGAACTGACAGTTAGTGACGTTTAAGTAACAATACGACTATAGAAAATGGTAAAAGACCGTATTTTCACAACCTATCAAATGAAACGCATTATCTTTAAATTACTATTCCTCGTCTGTGCGTCATTTGTATGTGGACAAACCTTACATTTTACTAATGGAGACCGTATATCTGGGGTAGCATCAGGAATCGATGATTCTGGAAGACTGATTTGGCAACCTAAAGAATTTTCTGAAACGCTAGCACTAAATTTAGAAGGAGTAAAAACGATTTCTCTTTACGATGAAGCCTATAATGTTCCCCGCATTAACGTAGGTGTTGAAGTGAAAATGAATCGTGGTGATGTTTACTATGGAGAAATTTCTCAATTAGATGAGAAATCTCTGACATTAAATACTGTTTGGGGTGGAGAAATGCAGCTGAAGATGGATATGGTTTCCACTATTTATTCCCTGAAAGGAGAGCGCTATTTCTTAGATGAAGTGGGAAGTGTATCAGATTGGAATGAGGTGAAGAGCCGTAAAAAGTGGGTAAACTCCGCAAGCGGAATAAAGGCTCGCGCACGTGGTGCACTATGTCGCGAAGTGGGAGTAGATCATTTATTTCATGCATCCTTTAACGTGGAAATGAGTGGGGCACCAAGATTGAGGATACTCTTCTTAGCTACTGAAGGAGGCGTTTATGAACCAGAGTCTTACATAGAATTTGTAGTGCAAAGAAATACGATATCGGGGCGCGCAAGGCTGGCTGAAGAGATTGAATCTCTGGGGCAAGTTGCAAGTTTAGAGAAATTGGATCAATCTCAGCGCTGTCAGTTTGATCTTTATTTTGATTTGAAGGAAAATATCTTAGCTATCAATTTAGACGGAATTTTAGTTGCAAAATGGAATCTGCCTTCAGGCTTAGATCAAGGTTCCTGGCTGTATATATTCTCTGATTACGAAGGAGAAATCTCTATAGATGATTTCTTTGTGAAATCTTGGAATGGGGCATTTCCATTATCAGAAGAAAAAAAAGAAGAGTTTTTGCCAAACGTAGAAAGCCCGTTTCTTATCTTGAATAACGGTGATCTTATTGAAGGAGAGCTACTAGGCATGGAGCAAGGGAAACTCGAAATCAAGACAAGTATGGGTGAGCTAGAAGTGCCAATGACTAAGCTAAATCTAATAGACCTTTTTAGAACCCCCTATTCAGAAGCTAAGCGGCAGATAGGTGATATTTTTCTTCAGCTTAAAGATGGAAGTAAAGTGACCTTACAGCTCGCTCAATGGAAGGAGTCTTTCATTAGAGGTTATAGCCAAAACTTCGGTGAAGTGTCCATTAATGTAGAAGACATAGTAACCGCCGATTTTAATATTTATAAGGAGTAAATAGCTCCGTTATAGTGAAAAGGAAACCCCTTATCCTGTATGGAATGAAGGGATTTATTGACCTAGGTATTTAACTGATAATCTATTGATATTCGTTTATAAGGGCACGGTTTGGAGAGCATCATGCGGTTGAGGAGGTTGTCGAAAAGGGCTTCTTTCATCATGCTACTATTAAAGCGATAGCTCTATTCGTTGAGGTAATCTTGGAGATCTTCAACGTGGTGATGTATTCACTCTTGCCTTACCTTCTCATTCTTTTTTACAACTAAACTGTGTCGCATGTCATTACAGATTTCCACGCTAAATATTACGCTCATGATCTCACTCTGAAGAGAGTGCAAGGAGTTGATCGGCTTTCCCGTTCTCTCTTTGATGCGCAGGTAGATTTGAACCCGCACCAGATAGAAGCTGCTCTTTTCGCCCTGCATTCCCCCCTCTCTAAAGGAGTAATCTTAGCGGATGAAGTAGGCTTAGGAAAAACGATTGAAGCAGGTATTATTCTCTGCCAGCTATGGGCAGAAAAGAAGAGGCGACAACTCATTATTTGCCCCGCAGCTATCCGTAAGCAATGGGAAATAGAACTAGAGGAGAAGTTTAATCTCCCCGCTACGGTCATGGACGCTAAGGCGTTTAAGAAGGCTGTAAAAGCCGGAAACCCGCGCCCCTTTGATAATAATAAAAGCATCGTCATCTGTTCCTACCAGTTTGCTAATAAACATAAGGAAGAGCTCCGCAGCGTTCCCTATGACCTCGTCACCATAGATGAGGCGCATAAGCTTCGGAACTGCTACCGAGAGAGTAATAAAACAGGACAGGGGCTCCGTTGGGCACTGGAGGACAGAAAGAAACTCCTCCTCACCGCTACGCCGCTCCAGATTAGTCTGCTAGAGATCTTCGGTCTCGCCTCCCTGATCGATGAAAATATCTTCGGAGACTCTCCAGCCTCATTCCGCACACAATTCATGCGATCGGAGTCTGACCTAGATGATCTTAAGGAACGTATGGGACTCTTCTGTAAGCGCACGCTCCGTGCTGAAGTCACGGAATACATAAACTACACGAAACGAAACGCCCTGACCCAACCCTTCACTCCCACCGATAAAGAACAAGCCTTTTACGATAGGGTCTCCGCCTTCCTGCAGAGAGAAGACTCCTACGCTATCCCAGATGAATATAAGCATCTCGTCCTCCTGCGTCTGCGGAAACTTCTCGCCTCCTCTAGCTTCGCCATCATCGCCACCTTAGAGATGACCTTAAAGCGTCTCCATGATATCAGAGACGGAAAGGATGGAGCTGAGAACACACATATCGGGCATGACCTGATTAACGATGATGACCTAGATGAAGATGTCCTGGAGGAACTCATAGAGGAGATGGAGGCGGAGACATCTCTCGCTCCTGTCACTGTAAAAGACCTCAGCGAGGAAATCGCAGAGCTAGAACGCATCATCCAACTCGGGAAAACCCTCGGTTTAGAGACTAAGATGAAAGCCATGACGGAAGCCCTCCAGATCGGCTTCTCTCAGATGAAAGAACGGGGTGCCTCAGAAAAAGCCCTCATCTTCACCGAATCTCGCCGAACCCAAGATGCCCTCAAGGACTTCCTAGAGCAGAATGGATACGCCGGAAAGGTCGTTCTTTTTAATGGCTCTAATAATGGACCGGATGTAAAAGCTCTCTATGAGGCATGGGTTCAAAAACATGCCGGCACCTCCAGGGTCTCCGGTTCTCGTCCGGTGGACTCTCGCGCTGCCATCATAGAAAACTTTAAAGAGGAAGCGACCATCCTCATCGCTACAGAAGCCGCCGCAGAGGGCGTTAATATGCAGTTCTGCTCCCTCCTCATTAATTTTGACCTCCCCTGGAACCCACAGCGGGTAGAGCAACGCATCGGGCGGGTGCATCGCTACGGACAGAAACATGACGTCGTGGTCATCAACTTCATTAATAAGCGAAACCAAGCGGACAACCGCGTGCACCAACTCCTGCAAGAACGCTTCCAGCTCTTTGATACCGTCTTTGGCGCGTCCGATGATATCCTCGGCACGATTGATACGAACAAGCTTAACTTTGAGCAACGCGTGCTGAACATCTATCAATCCTGCCGTTCTCCAGTGGAGATAGAAGCCGCCTTTAATACCCTGCAAGAGGAACTCCAAGGGGAGATCCAGAACCGGATGGAAGAGACCCAGCTTCTACTCCTAGAGAACTTTGATGAGGACGTGCACTCCCGCCTGAAGGTAGATCTCGCAGAGGCTCAGAGTAACCTAGACGCCTTCTCTCGTCGCTTCTGGGCACTGAGCACCCACCTCCTCGCAGACCGCGCTAAGTATGAGAACGTCCCCCCAAACGCCTTCTACCTAGACACCCCACCTACGGAGACTATCCCCGCCGGTATTTATCACCTCATCTCCCAGAACAGAGGAGAGAAAAAGGGCACTCCAGCCGGACACCTTTATCGCCTCTCTCACCCGCTAGGAGAATGGGTCATCTCACAGGGGAAAGAGACTACTACGGATTACGCCCACCTCACCTTTGATATTAGCAATCATCCCACTAAGATCGCTCTAGTAGAAAACCTTAAAGGACGCTCTGGCTATCTCCGTCTTACACACCTGCAGATTCAAAGCTATGAGGAAGAAGACTACCTCCTCTTCTCCGCCTTTACAGATGAAGGGGCTTCCCTAGATCAAGAAACCGCCGAGAAACTCTTTAATGTCTCCGCCAATGCCACTCCAGGAGACGTACCAGACGCGCAGCCCCTAGATCGCCTTACCGCAGAAGCGCAACGTTTTACGGAGGCGACTATTCACCAATCTCTAGAGCTAAATAACGCCCACTTTAAGAATGCCAGTGATCAGCTAGAACGATGGGCAGAAGACATTGTTACTGCAGCAGAACAAAAACTCACAGAAGCAAAGGCGATGATCAGAGCCATCCGCCGTGACATCAGAAACGCAGAGACCTTAGATGAGCAACATACCCTGCAACTTCAACTTAAGGAAGCGGAAAAAGAGAAGAGAAAAGCTCGTAATCAGATAGAAACGGCAGAAGATGAAGCAGAAGAAAAACTAGAACGCATGATAGATGCCCTAAAGGAGAAAATGAACCAAGGACATACCTCCACGGAACTCTTCACTATCCGCTGGCACATCACATAATCCCACTTTATCCATGGAACAATTCACTAAACTCACCACCAAGCTTAAGGAACTCTTTGAGCTAGAAAAAGCGGATCTAGACTTCGGCATCCACCGAATCATAAAAGCCCGCCGCAAGCATATTGAGGACTTTCTGAGTGAAGAGGACGTAGCAGGAAAACCGAACTTAAAGAGAATTGTGCGCAGAGAGCTAGGTGCTATTGATAAGAGTGACCTACAGGCACAGCTCGCCACTGTTATTACACAGCTCAGAGATGAATATGGAAACCGCGCCTTTGAGGGGGATCACCTGATGGATATGGAGGCTCTGCAATCTGCTCTCGGTAAGGAATGGAAAGACCTTTCCACCAAGCTGGAGGCGGATGATACGGATCTCAACGCCCAGCTAGAAGCAGAGATTTACTCCCACCTCTACGAGTTCTTCTCCCGCTATTATGATGAGGCGGACTTTCTCTCTAAGCGGCGCATAAAGGCAGGAGACGCTCCCTACGCAGTTCCTTACTCTGGGGAAGAGGTCATGCTCCATTGGGCTAATAAGGACCAATACTACATTAAGACCAGTGAGGACATGAAGGACTACACCTTTACCGTCACGGACGCTACTGGTAAGCACCATCGCATAAAGTTCCAGTGTGAGCGCCAAGACCCCATCCTGAATAATAATAAAGCCAAGCGGGAGTTCTGGCTAGATGAGGAGAAGGAAATTCAGATCACAGACTCCACCCTCACCATCCCCCTTCACTATAAGATAGTAGAGAAAGCCAGAGTAGCAGCTGCTAATGCCCAATTCCTCAGCGACCTCATGGACACTCTCCCTGCAGAATGGAAAAGCCTTCTCAGTAAAGTCCCTGAAGGCGGTACTAAGCCACACCTAGAGAAACACTTTACGAACTATAGTAAAAAGAATAAATCAGACTTCTTCATCCATAAGCACCTCGGTAAGTTCCTAAGTGGAGAGCTAGACTTCTACATTAAGAATGAGGTCATGCATCTAGATGAAGTAGATGATAAAGGGGCAGATTACCTCACCCGTCAGATCCGTAAGATTAAAGCTATCCGGAACATCGCCCATGAGCTCATCTCCTTCCTTGCACAGTTAGAGAACTTCCAGAAAAAGCTCTGGCTTAAGAAAAAATACGTCACGGAGACCAATTACGGCATCACCATAGACCACCTCCTAGAGCGTCCAGATGCGGCTGAGATTCTTTCCACCATCTCCGCTAATATGGCACAACGGGCAGAGTGGAACACCCTTTATGCGCTAGAGGAGATTCTCCCAGAGGGCGAGGCCCTCACCCCTGACTTCCTCCGTGCCAATGATAAGCTCATGGTAGATACTAAGCACTTCCCCCAAGCCTTTAAATATAAGCTCCTCTGTGGGATAGATGACTTAGATGAAGTGACAAATGGCGTCCTCATTAACTCTGAAAACTTCCAAGCTCTTAATGTGCTTCAAGAACGGTATAAGGAGAAAGTGAAGTGTATTTATATCGATCCGCCTTATAATACAGGTGAGGATGGGTTTATTTATAAAGATAACTATCAGACGTCCTCTTGGCTTTCCATGATGGAGCCTAGAATATTAGAAGCATTTCAATTCATGTCTGATAATGGGATTTTTCTCACCTCAATTGATGATTATGAATTTAATACACTTCATTTATTAATGAGGCAAGTATTTGGAAACGATGCATGGGAAGCCTCTTTTATTAGAAAGAGGCGCTCTTCTTCAGCAATGTCTCAAAATCTCATTTCTCAAGATCATGAGTATGTAACTTGTTATACTAAACAGGCGTTCTCAGAGGCTAAAGGAATTCCAAAAGAGTATGGCTCTTATAGAAATCCTGATAATGACCCTAAAGGAGATTGGATGTTGGATAACCTTACAGTTGGAATGAATGCGGAACAAAGACCTAATCAGTTTTATGATTTGGTTAGTCCTTTTAGTTGCATAAAATACCCCGCAAATCCCAACAGGGTTTGGGCATATATTCCAGAATCAATGGATACGAGAATCGAAGATGGAAAAATCGCATTTCCTGACGATCCAAAATACCTAGAACTAGGTATGAAAATCAGTTCTCCGATGTTAAAAAGGTATAAAGCAGAGTTGAAATCTAGTGTTAACCCCGTTTCAACTCTCATAGACACGGGAAAAAAGAAAGAAGATAAAGGTAAGGTTGAATTAGTGGCTGGTTTGAATACCGAAGCAACTAAAGAGATTCAGCATATTTTTGGACATAACCAGTTTTCTTACGCTAAACCAAAATCTCTAGTATCTGTTCTTACTGAGCAATTTGCATTCAATGAAGATACTATTTTAGATTTTTTTGCGGGATCTGGAACAACTGGACATGCCGTTATTAACCTCAACCGCGAGGACGAAGGTCAGCGTAAATACATTCTCGTAGAAATGGGGCAGTATTTTGACTCTGTAACGATGCCACGTGTGCAGAAGGTTGCCTACAGTGCGGATTGGAAAAACGGGAAGCCTGAGAACCGCGACACGGGAGTTTCACAGATCATCAAATACTTTTCCCTAGAGCAATATGAGGACAGCTTAAACAACCTAGAGCTAGAAGACCGGAGTGCGGACTTACTAGGGTTTGAGGACGCGGTGCAGGAGGAATACCTCTTCCACTATATGCTAGACTTTGAGACGCGGGGACATTTGCTGAACCTAGAGCGCTTCACTGATCCATGGGGAAGCCAGCTTAAGATCTATAACCCTAACAGCGGAAATGCCGAGCCTAAGACTATAGACCTCGTGGAGAGCTTTAACTACCTCATCGGACTCACAGTGACGGAGTGGAAGATGCGGGACGGCTTCCTCACCATAGAAGGGAGTAACCCTGAGGGGCAACCCGTGCTCGTCATTTGGCGTAAGACCGCAGACTCAGGTAGTGACTGGCAGGTCACAGATAATCCCGCCCTCACCACCTTTATTGAGAGCACCCGCCGCATTAACCTCTCAGACACAGAGTATGAAGCCATCTACGTGAACGGAGACCATACCCTGCATGACCCCATGAATAAGATCTTCCTCACAGAGCACGTCTTCTATGAGGAGATGTTTAAGAACACAGGGAATCCAGAGGATTAATCACCACGCTAATAATGATACCTACATCTTCTATACGCATTAGCACTACTAGTCTTAATTCTGGTAGTCTTATTA
>CALLLS010000037.1 GCA_938008215.1 uncultured Verrucomicrobiales bacterium
CATCACTCCATCTTCTCTCAATTTTTTCAACGCTTCCTCGTAGAGCTTTACCCACGCTTTAGGATCAAACCAATAGTTTTGATGCCGGATAAAAACGAGGTCTTTATTCTCCAGCTCTTTCCACTCCCCTAGCTGGTCTCCACGCCCTACCCGAAAGTCCACCTCTACACCCTCCGCAATTTGTGGCACTTCCGGTTTCCATAGCGCGTTCGCTCCTTTGATTTCCGCATCCCGAATGTCCACGCCTTGAATATGAGCAGACTGAGCCTTCTCTCCGACTAACTGAGAAAGAACCCCTGTTTCATCCGCTCTCCCACAAGCTAGGTTTAATGCCTGAAGATGCTCTTTTCCTTCCAGCCTACCCCGCAACAATTCGCGCAGATCCTGCTCTAGCGAGAACAAATCCTCCGCTTTCCCCAGATCACCATGAATCGTATGTTGTGTCTGAAAATCCAATTTTACAAATCGCTTTAAGCTGACGACAGTTGCCTAATTAAGCATTACCGAATGTTTTATGAAACTCTTTGTATGCCACTGGAGAGATTTCTGAAGGCACGATCTCACTGCGCCCGCCCCAAAAAACGTTCGTATAGGAGACAGGGATTCCACACTCTTCTAAATGTTTATCGATGGCAGCTTTATGCTCGAGAACCTTTTCCTTAACGGTTCCATGTACCACGCCCATGACATTCACATTACCGAACTGTGGTCCGCCCTCTCGCCAATACGCATGAGTCATGCAATGATGACGCCCTACTTCTGCGCCTGCCCGCTCTTCCATACCCTTTGGGACAGCCCAGTGAAAGAGTCCATTGAAACGAGTCACGCGTTTACCTGTATCTGAGGGTTTCACGTGCTCTAAGAAAGTAGAGAATCTTCCGATAACGCGCTTTTTATCTAAAGTCTCACAAACTTGGAAAAATCTTTCCTCACTGACACCTGCCGCTTCCGCTCTCGCTCTCCATGGCTTTTCACAAATCTCTTCTGGAGAAAGCTCCTCTTTTAAATGCAGAAGCACGTTCCACTCCTCGTCATCCAGCTCCACGACGGTTGTGGTCATCATCTCCGCCACCGCGTCCACCTTAGCACCAGGCTCTAAATTCTTTCTCCGCACATGCCCGACACCGAGCTTAAAGACACCATTGGCAGGCATGAGAATGTACTCTTCTGCACCTACCAAATTTTTCAAAAGGGTCGCGTGCTCATCGAGAGACTCACCCTGCGGGACTTTTAAAGTCGTCCAGAGGCGATACCCCGAACCAGAAACTTCTGAATCCGTAGAACGAATCACGACATGCCCAGAAAAAGGGTCCTTTTTTGCCATGAAATCAAAGGCATCATTCAGCTTCTCTTCTGGCACACGCCACGCCACTAGGGCACCGTGTGCGAGCTTAGTAGAAAGTAATGTTTGGCGCACTCTCCTGATAACCTTCATCTCAGTCATCGCCTTAATGCGCTCAATCACCGTCTCAACGGGAACTCCTGACTGTTCTGCAATAATGTGAAACGGCTTTCGCTGGAACCCCTCTACTAAATCTTCAGATACAGATAAAATCTGAGCGTTAACGGCATCATCATGCTCTACTGGAATAGTCATTTATTTGACCTACTACGCATCTCCCATGCCCGCTAGTAGAAAATGACACAAACAAGCCCCTAAAAGTCCAATTTGAAATAAGGACGCTTAAGTTAAATGAACCTTTGATAATCTTTGGGTAAAGCTCTCAATAAATCCGCTTCATTAGAATCTTTTGAGATAAGCTGGAAATCCTCAAACTCAAAACCCGGACCTACAGAGCACCCTACCAAAACACTCTCAGATACCGGCTCAGCGGCTTGCCACCACCCTGCGGGGACGACGTAGCAAAAATGGCTTTCTTTTTCTGACAGTTGAATACACTTAACTTCAGTTCCATTCCAGAGATAAAGCTTTAACGCTCCTTTGTATAAATTCCATACTTCGTCAGAAGTGACTTTATGGAATTTACTCACCTCTCCACTTTTCAAATTAAAGTAAATATGTGTTAAGGCGTTTCTCTCTTTTCCACTAGATGTTTTAACGGTCTCACCTGAGCGAAATACCTCTTTAAATCTTCCCCCTTCGGGATGCTCTTTTAAATCTTCTGGCTTCATTGATTAATAGTTTTAAATTTAGGCTTTTATCAAAAACACCGACGGAATCGCGCATTTTATTCAAAAAAACACGATCAATCAACTGATAAGAAGAGAAGCGCCCTTAACATGTGCTCTAAAAGTGATGGAGAGCGGCAACTCTTAGATGTGTCTCACTCTCCTCAGGTTGACAAAACAGACCTTCTCTAATAATGAAGAGTAGGCTATGCATTATCTTTTCACTTCCATATTTCTTTTTAGCCTTTTCTGTAAGGCAGATGAAGTATCCTTCATGTCCTATAACCTGAAGAACTTCTTAGAAATGTATACTTACACAAACGGGCAGAAAACCGGAGTGCGTTATAAACCTGATGAGGAAATAGAAGCTTTAGTAAATGTAATTGCACAAGCTAACCCAGATATTCTAGGAATTTGTGAAATAGGTGATAGAGAAGATTTAGCACTTTTGCGCAAACACCTCTCAAAGGCAGGACTTCAATACGATCATATAGAGTATGTTAAAGCCGCAGACTCTGTGAGGCATTTGGCATTACTCAGTAAATACCCAATCAATGCAAACCACAGTAAGACAGACCTTTTCTACTCTATAGGTAAAACTAAGTTCCCTCTGCGTAGAGGCTTACTACATGTAGAGCTGAAAGTGGGGAAGGATTCTATACATGCTCTGGGAGTCCACTTTAAGTCTAAGCGCCCCGTTGACTATGCAGATGAATCTATGATGCGCCTAAAAGAAGCGTACCTCGCAAGAGACGTAGTGGACAATATTCTGAAAGATAACCCGGATGTGAAGCTGTTCATTTATGGTGACTTTAACGACTCCTATAAATCAGAACCTATAAGTGCGATTAAAGGGCACTACAGAAGCAAAGTAAGATTAGAGCCTCTCCAACTTAAAGATACCAGAGGAGAGTATTGGACACACTATTGGAGCTGGGAACGGAATTACAGTGTGTTTGACTATGTATTTTGTAGTAGGTCTCTCTTTCCTTTAGTTGATATCAATAAAAGCTACATCATTGATACTAAAGGTACAGAGATTGCTAGCGACCACCGCCCTCTCTTAGTTACATTTAAATTAGGAAAGGATAAATAGGGTGCCGTCTTAACCAAGAGCCCGTCACCCAATCGTCTTCGCTCCAAAGTAAGGTTGAAGCACGTCGGGAATCTTAATACTCCCGTCTGCTTGCTGATACTGCTCTAAGAGTGCAACATAGAGACGAGGCAAGGCGGTGCCAGATCCGTTAAGAGTATGGCAGAATTGATTCTTACCGTTCTCATCCTTATATCTCAGCTTCATACGTCGTGCTTGGTAATCGCCGAAATTTGAACAACTAGAAACCTCAAGGTATTTCCCCTGACCAGGTGCCCACACCTCGATGTCGTAAGTCTTAGCAGCAGAAAACCCCAGATCCCCAGTGCAGAGTTCAATAATGCGATAATGTAGCCCTAACTTCTGTAAGACGCTCTCTGCATGAGTGGTGAGTTGCTTTAGGCTCTCAAATGACTCATCTGGATGAACAATCTGGACGAGCTCCACTTTATCAAACTGGTGCATCCGAATGATTCCCTTATTATCACGCCCCGCACTTCCAGCCTCACGACGGAAGCAAGGTGTATGAGTAACCATCTTAATCGGTAATTGCCCAGAATTTAAAATGGTGTCACGATAAATATTCGTAAGGGGGACTTCCGCAGTTGGCACTAAAAATAAGTCATCATCCTTGAATCCATACATATCATGCTCAAATTTGGGGAGTTGCCCTGTGCCAATCATACTTTCACGACGCACCAGATGTGGCACATTCACCTCTTGGTAACCATTTTCTTCTGTTTGCGTATCTAAGAGAAAATTAATAAGAGCACGTTCCAGACGCGCACCCGCGCCCCGGTAAAGCGCGAAACCACTACCCGTAATTTTAGCTGCCGCCTCGAAATCAATGAGGCCATGCTGCTCAGCGAGTTCTGTATGGTCTTTAAGCTCAGCGAGTTCTGGCTTCTCTCCCCAAACCGTAATTTCAGGGTTACAATCCTCACACTCTCCTTCTGGGCAATCTTTATATGGGATGTTTGGAATAGAAAGGAGAAGCTCCGTCTCTCTAGTAGCTGCTTTATGAGACTCATCCTCTAGAGTTTTTATCTCATCCCCTATCGCTTTGACTTCTGTTTCTACTTGTGTAGTATCTTCTCCTTGCCCACGCAGCATGCCTATTTCCTTAGACATTTTTTTGCGTTTGGCTTGGAGTTCCTGCTTTCGGGTTTCCACAGCACGACGAATCACATCGCATTCCAAGACCTCATCAACTAGCTCAGCAGAAGAATCATGCCTAGTATTTAGACGTTCCTTAATGGCATCCGGATCCTCTCTAAATAACTTGATATCTAACATGACGGCAGATAATTAGAGATTGAGTCGTAAGTTATAAAGCAAAAAATTATCGTTTTTAGATTAAAAGTTAAAAGGAGAAAAACCGTCTTGAGCGTAATTATGAGTCAGTTAACATTAACTCTATGAAATTTACTGTAATTTAAATCAAGCAAGATAAATTCAAATGCCATCACTTCCAACCTTCGCCCTCTAAGGCTAAAAGAGCAGCATTACTCTCCGCAGCTTTTTTACTGGAGCCCTTCCCTTGAGAAAGCATTTTACCCTCCCAGTGAACCTCTACAATAAAAACCTTATCATGATCTGGTCCATTATCAGAAATCACTTCATAAGTCGGTGCAATAGGTATTATTGCCTGTAATATCTCCTGCAGTTTACCTTTAGGGTTATCTATACCTGTCTTTTCTTTATAACCTGAATCCAGTAAGTTTTTAGCGCAGAGAAGAAAGATTCTATACGCTTCATTAAAACCAAGATCTAGATATATTGCCCCTATCAGAGCTTCAAACGCATTACTCAAATTAGACGCCTTACCCTTTCCTTTGTTTTTGCGCTCACCTGGAGAGAATACGATAACCTCTCCGAGCCCGATCTGATTTGCAAAATCTGCCAAACTAGGACGAGAAACCACCAACGCTCTCAGCTTTGTCATTTTTCCCTCTGGATATGCTGGAAAATGCTGGAAGATATACTGTGTGGTGACTAGCTCTATCACAGCATCACCTAAAAACTCCAGCCGCTCATAGTTCTTAGATTTATTCGCGGATGGGTGCGTCAATGCTTCGGTGTATAATTTACCGTTTAGAGGTTTTAGTGACAGCCTAGAAAACAATTGCTCCATAAAGAAAATGGGGTGAATGACGGGATTTGAACCCGCGACAACCGGTACCACAAACCGGGGCTCTACCCCTGAGCTACATTCACCATATAAATGTGGAAATTTATCCATAATATCTAATTTCCATAATGCAAGAGCATTTCTTTTAAAATTCTATTTCTATCCTATAAATTCTCATCATTACATGCTACCTGCAAAGCCATGCCTTCACTTTCTAAACCTACTTCCACTATCTCCTCAGACCAAGCGTTGGAGAATTTTTTTACGTGGTTAGAGGAGACGAATATTGAACCGTATGACCATCAAGAAGAGGCGATCATGGAGCTCTTTGCGGATAAGAACGTTATTCTAAATACACCCACAGGATCTGGGAAATCCTTAGTCGCCTTGGCGGTACATTATCGAGGTCTATGCACAGGACGTACCAGTTATTACACTGTGCCCATTAAAGCTCTAGCAAACGAAAAATTCCTCTCCCTCTGTAACACCTTCGGGGCAGAGAATGTGGGGCTGATCACGGGAGATGCCACCGTAAATGGTGACGCTCCTATCATCTGTTGCACCGCAGAAATCGTAGCAAACCTAGCCTTAAGAGAAGGCTCAGCTGCCAAGATTGATGACCTCATCATGGATGAGTTTCACTACTACTCGGATCGGGATCGAGGTGTTTCTTGGCAAATCCCCCTACTCACCCTCCCTCAAACAAAGTTCTGCCTTATGTCCGCCACCATTGGTGAGACGAGCCGCTTTGAAAAAGAACTCACGGAGATGACGGGCGCAGAGACCGTTTTAGTTCAATCTGACCAACGCCCCGTGCCACTTGAGTTTTCTTATTCTGAGACACCATTAGAAGAACAAATTTCCGAACTCGTAGAGGCGGATAGAGCACCTATTTACCTTGTTCACTTTACGCAGAATTCCACTGCCCAAACCGCCACGAACCTCGTCTCGCAGAGTTTCCTCACTAAAGAAGAAAGGGCGAGTCTCACGGAGGCTCTGATCGATGTAAAGTTCTCTTCTCCATATGGAAAAGACCTAAGACGCCTTCTCTCCAATGGAATCGGCGTTCACCATGCAGGTCTACTCCCTAAATACCGAATCCTGATAGAACAGCTCGCTCAAAAAGGGTTGCTAAAAGTCATCTGTGGCACGGACACGCTTGGAGTAGGCGTAAACGTCCCCATCCGCACCGTTGTCTTCACCCAACTCTGTAAGTATGACGGGGAGAAGACCAAGATCCTAACCGTGCGGGATTTCAAACAAATCTGCGGACGGGCAGGGAGACGCGGCTTTGACAACATCGGCTATGTAATCTCGCAGGCACCCGCCCATGAAATCGATAACAAGGTCGCACAGGCAAAAGCGGCGGAGAAAAAAGGAAAAGGGAAAAAAGGAAAATCCTCCCCTAAGAAAGGTTCCCCAGAGTTCGGCTATGTTCACTGGAATGAAGCTACCTACCACAAGCTTATGGAATCACCTCCAGAGCCGCTCGTTTCCTCCTTTAAACTGCGTCAATCTATGTTGCTCAACATTCTCTCCAGAGAAAATGAAGACGGATGTCATGCCCTTAAAACCCTGATTAAATCCTGCCATGAAACTGACGCTTCTAAGAAGAAGATAGAGAAACATGGAATGCAACTCTTTAGGGGGCTGGTAGAGTCTAACGTGCTCTCTATTCTTCCCGTCGCAGAACGCCCTACGGCGGCTAAGCTGAAGCTAAATATAGAACTCCCTGATGACTTTACCTTGAATCAAGCGTTAGGGCTTTGGCTCTTAGAAGTCCTTCCATTACTTGACCAAAGCTTACCAGAATACTCTCTCCAACTCCTCTCTTGCGTAGAATCGATCTTAGAAGACCCACAACAAATTCTTCGAACCCAGAAAAAGCACCAGCGCGACCTACTCTTCCGCTCCCTTAAAAATGACGGCGTCTCACATAATGAAATCATGGAACAACTAGATGAAGTGGACTACCCTAAGCCCGGAAAAGATTTCATCTATGACACCTATAATGACTTTCTACTAAAAAACCCTTGGCTAAAAGAGCACACCATTCGTCCTAAATCCATCGCGCGAGAAATGTTTGAGAACTATCTTAACTTTCCGGACTACATACGCACCTATAAACTAGAGCGCACAGAGGGCGTACTCCTGCGCCATCTCTCAGAGGTTTATAAAGTCCTCACGCAAACCATTCCTGATTCCTATAAAACTGAAGAAGTAAAGGAAGCAGAAGAATTTCTGCATGAAATCCTGGAAGAGACGGACTCCTCTTTAGTAGATGAATGGAAAAAATTAAACGATCCAGATTACGACCCAGAAAAAGAACGGGAAGTGAAGCTCGCAGCTAGAAAAGACGTGCCTCTCACACGCCGAAAAGGAGAATTCTCCGCCCTTCTCCACCGAACTATACTCACTTTCCTAAAACACTTTAAAGAAGAGAAATGGCAAGACTGCCTCTCGCTGATCCAACCAACGGCAGGTAATGGCGTAGAATGGGTAAAAGGACACTTTGAGGACGCCATTGATGATTATTTAGATGACTTCCCTCCCTTTCGTATGGATCCAGAAGCGCGAAACAAAAAACACCATCACCTCAGAGAAGAAACCACGGATGAAGGGGTTCGCCTCCTCCATATCACACAAACAATCTGCGATCCTGATCTTGAGCTGCTCTGGTCTGCCTTTTTCACCGCTAACCTCGATCTTACAGATGAATCTGGAGAACTACACCTGACCTTTAACGGGTTTGGAAAATAAAAGACTTAGAAGGGTCTGTACTAAACTAAAGTTAAGTCAGTTCGCTTCCTGGAAGTAATATCACAATTTTTAGTAATCTTCTCTATATAACGAGACACAGAACTAAATATTAAAGAAACTCTATTTCATTAAGTGTATAAAAAAAGCCACAGGCGAACCTGTAGCTTTAAAATTATTGTAAGGTAACTTACGCGCGCTTACGACGTGAGATTAAACCAAGAACTCCAAACCCAAGAAGGGCAACTGATGATGGCTCTGGAACAGGGCTAATCGAAGTGTCGAAACGTAATCCTTCTGCACTTAAGTTACTAACAGAAGTATCAGCAATGTATGTAAGATTGAGTGCGTTTGATGAAGTATTTAAACTCCAATCTTCATGATCTGCCGGAGCCCAACCATTTATACCTGTGCCTGTGTTAGCTGTAAGCGTGCCTGGGTTAACTTGACCATTCACACCATTACTGAAGAAGTCATTTGCTCCCTCAAGTAAAATTATATTTCCAGAAGTTCCAGGCGCTGGAACTCCTCCGGTTGTGTTGATTAATGCTAAAGTAGGGTTTGCAAGTTCTGTCGCTTGTGAGAAAAATGAAACTCCATCTACCTGGTAGCCTGCAGCTGCCGTGACTCTAAAATTCCAACGTAGTCTAGCAGGATCTGGACTACCTGTACTTGTAAGCGTGGCTACAGCCGCTCCTACGCCACTACCAGCAGTTGGAGTATCAAAACCGGTAACAGCTGAATATCTTAAAGTTGCTGTTCCTACTACAACTCCCGCCGTTTTCACATTAGCTGTAAATCCGTCTGTAATTGAAGTCCAGTCTGAAAATGTTGACGCTGTATAAAGCTGAGCGTTGGTAACGCCCGTTAAAGCTGCAATTGCAACTATTGACAATAATGTATTTTTCATAATTTAATAATTAGACTCTCATAAAAAGGCATTACAACATAATGTAAAGCATAAAAATAATAATAATTTTCATTTTCTAATTTACAGGTATTAAATCACATAAAGATTAGAAAGCCACCTAACATTATAACTACATTACTGATAAAACATTCATCACTCAGGGGCATTCATAACTTTTAATGTTTAATACAGCATATTAGCACGTGGATAGCTCCCGAAGAGATTAAATAGCTTCCAGAGGCAGCAATGTCACACTAAAAAAACTAATGAAGCGTGATCAGTGTACTTAGCGATATTAAGTAAGCACCTTGAATTAATCTTATTTCGAGTAAGTATTCCCATGGGCTTAGAGATAACATCCATAATCTTAGCTTCCTATGCTTTCATATCCTCAGTAAATATTAGCTTTCTCTTAATGCAACCTTGGAAGCGCTTTAAACTCAGCGCCATCAATGAACAACTTCTCTGACCCAGCAGGCATAGGATTTGCGGCAATAGGAAACGATTTGTTACCCACAATTATTCTTCCTGGAGCGAATAGTCTAACTCCATTTTTGGGAGCTTCCTCATTAACAACTCGCTCATACGCAGGGCAGCTGAATGAAACAGGAGTGGCTTCAGATTACACTCTGAACTTTATTGCTTCACCTATACCTGAATTATCATGCGCCCTTCTACTTGGCTTGACATTATTGAGTAGTATTATACTAAGAATACGAAGATGATAATTTAAATAACTCTGAAAAAAAACAATAGCTATTATTATCATCGTCATTTTTGGGGTAGGACTAAAACTGATTAAAAAAAATAATGATTCAGTTGATAGTAAAAATCATACCCATTTCACAGTAAGGGACACTAGATTAACCTCTAAGAGGCGTCAAGGTGACCCAAACGATTTATCAAGCAATTTCATGAAAGGCGGTGGTGATAGAAAAAATTCTCCGCTCAAGGATATGCAACTTATGGATGAAATGCTTATGAACTACCTTATACTAGTAAAAACGGATGAGCCACTCCCATTAGGTGAAAATAAGGAGATCACTAAAGCTCTCATGGGAAAAAATGCTATAGAACAAAAGTTTTATCCAGCGAGTCAAAATGGGTAAATGATTCGGGTGAACTCATTGATCGTTGGGGGACGCCTATATTCTTTCATATAATTGATGTTAATAGCATCGGGATACGCTCCGCTGGTCCCGATAAGGTCATGTGGAATTCCGATGATGTGACCAATAATGAACATGCTGAAGAGGCTAAATGAGATAAATATCTCGATTTAGATTTTACTGGCGTTGTTGCCTCCCCCCCTTTGCGAGACCCCAACCAAAGAACACAAGACCCGCAAAAATCATAAAGAGAGAGTAAAACTGCCCTTTGGTGAATAACCCTATCATTGCTGAATCTGGCTCGCGGTATTGCTCTGCAAAGATTCTTCCGATTGCGTAAAGAATGAAGAAAATCCCAGTTAAAATTCCGTGCCCAAGCTTCGGGAACTTTAATCTAATGGAAAAAAGAATGGCAAATAAGAGAAGCCCCTCTAATAAGCCTTCATATAGTTGAGAGGGATGGCGCGGAAGGAGAAGCTCTTCAAACACAGAGTGCAACCCGTCATTTGAGCGAAGGACTTCTTTCATGTAACTAGGTGTTATAGCCATTCCTTCTGCAACAGGAGCTACTGCCTGCACTGCGGAAGCAGCTTGTGTATACTTGCTATACTCTGGGGCACTAGGATCAAAGAAAGTATCAGGAAACTTCACCGCCCATTTGCATGCTTTATCTACACGTCCGTATAGCTCCCCATTAATGAAATTCGCCATACGAACAGAAAAAATCCCAACGGGTGCAACGACGCAAAGCCCGTCTCCTAATCCAGTCCATGACACCCCTTTTTTCTTCGCATAAAAGAAGGTGAAAATGATCAGAGCTAGAATTCCTCCATGACTTGACATTCCTCCATCCCAGACTCTTATGATAGTTAAGGGATCATCTAAAATATACTGTATTCCACGATCTGGAATCATGTAAAATAGCACGTAGCCAACCCGCCCTCCCAAAAACACCCCCAGCATCGCCGCCATTGCGATAAAATCTGAAACATCTTCAGGAGGCAAAACCCACAATTTATTTCTTGCCAAATACTTCAGAAGAATAAAGCCTAATAAAAAACTAATCAAATATGCCAGTCCGTACCACCGGACGGCAAGTGGGCCGAAGAGTTCTATTAATATAGGATTCCAATCATGAACATATGCTGTTATCACACACACTCATTAACAGATGATTCTCTTCTGCCAATAGGATTTTAAGCACTTTTACTCCTCCAGAATGTGTATTTGAAACGCCAAACCAATATGAGCCTCAAAAAAATATATTTGAGATGAGCTTTTCGATGTGTGGACTACCTAAAGACTGCCTGAAACTCCTCTAATTTATGAATTGCGTGACCAGAGTCTATTAATTCAGCGGCCATCTTCATTCCATTTTCTATTGATGAAGCTATTTCACAACACGCCAGTCCAGCTCCAGCATTTAGTAATACGATGTCCCGCTTCGCGCCTCTTTCATCTCCTTTCAGGATAGCTTTTAAAGTCTTGGAATTCTCCTCAGCTCCCCCACCCTTTAGGTCCTCTATGGCAGAGGAAGAAAGTCCGTAGTCTTTAGGAGAAAAGCTTTTTCGCACTATATCTTGACCCTTACCAGAAATATAAAGTTCATTATTACCCATAGTAGAGCATTCATCTACAGGTGAACCGTCTTCGGTATAACCAGTTACCGTATAGGCTTGCTTCCGACCAAGATTTTTCAAGATTTGAGCGAAATTAGCAGTCTGTTCCTGCATCGTTACACCCACCATTTGGTATTCTGGTAAAGCAGGATTTAAAAGTGGCCCGATAATATTAAAGATCGTTCTCACTCCCCCCTTTGCTAACATTCTCCGCACTTCTGCCACCTCCTTAAAAGCAGGGTGAAACATAGGAGCAAAAAGGAAGCAGACATTAGCGCAGTCTAAAGCCTCTCCTAACTGCTCATCTGAAAGCTGCATCGGTATCCCTAGTGCATTTAACACATCTGAGCTTCCAGAAGCGGAGGTTACTCCCCTGTTCCCATGCTTGATAACTTTTGCCCCTCCAGCGGCAATTACAAACATGGAGGTGGTAGAGACATTAAAGAGGTTAAGCTTATCACCTCCTGTCCCACACACATCAATGGTGGGATACCCTTTCGTAATATGTGAAAAATCAGGGCGTCGTGCCTTTTCTAAAAAGCAATGCACAAACGCAGTGATTTCATTTACTGTCTCTCCCTTTTTAGCGAGAGCTTTTAAGAGCTCCGCCTTTAATGAAGAGCTTGCAGAGGGATCTAACAATAATGCACTGAATTCGCCTATTTCTTCCACAGACAATTCCCTATTCTGCTGCAGAGTTGTAAGCAGCTGAAACATCAACTAAAGTATTCTGGCTCATTACCAGGCTTCCACTTAATATTACAGCCTACGCTAGGATTCGGATCAAAGCCTAAATCTTCACCTGCAAGTAGTGTGTCAATCGCTTCTCTAAGATCATCACCAGAGGCTTCTTCACCGTTAGAAGGGCGAGACGGATCAAATTGCCCTGCATAAAAAAGGTATCCTTCTGCATCGAAGAGGTAAAAATCTGGCGTGCATGCCGCGCCATAAGCCTTAGCAACCTCTTGGGTGGGGTCATAAAGGTAAGGAAACTCCCATCCATTATCATCAGCAAAATCGCCCATTTTCTCAGGGGCATCTGCAGGATACTTCTCCACATCATTAGACATAATAGCGACAGTGCCTATTCCTTCATCCGCATAATCGGCAGCTAATTTACCAACCTGCTTGGAAAGGTGAACGACATAAGGGCAATGATTACAGGCAAAGAAAAGGAGCGTTCCTTTATCACCTGCAACATCTTCAAAAGAATATGCCCCGCTTCTGGGGTCTTTTAAAGAAAAGTCAATATTTGGGTCTCCAGGTTGGAGATGAAATGTAGATGCAACTTCAGCCATATGTATGATAATTAAAAAGAGGTTTTTCTTCATGGCAACTCATAAACTTCACTTGTATGAAATATTTTCATTTTACACTCCCAACCTATGCTCACTGATCAAGAAAAAACACGCTATGCAAGACACCTACTCCTACCGCAATTCGGTGAAGAAGCACAAGAGAGACTTTTCAATAGTAAGGTGTTACTTGTTGGTGCTGGGGGGCTTGGGAGTCCATGTGCGCTCTACTTAGTATCTGCCGGAGTAGGTCAATTAACAATTATAGACCCAGATGAGGTAGAGCTCTCAAACTTACAAAGGCAAATACTTCATAATGAACAAAGTGTGGGGAAAGCAAAGGTAGATAGCGCAAAGGTGCAGCTCAACGCCCTGAACTCAGAAACTGAAGTAGTAACGCTACACGAGGCAATTACCAGTAGAAATGCTCTCAGTCTCATTTCTGACAATGATTTGGTTGTAGATGGTTCTGATAATTTCCCTACACGTTTTCTCGTTAACGATGCCTGCCACTTTGGCAAAAAGCCTTTAGTCTATGGCTCTATTTTTCAATATGAAGGACAGATGACCGTCTTTGACACCGCTAAAGGAAGCCCCTGCTACAGATGTCTTGTTCCTGATATGCCTGAAGATGGCGCCGTTCCGAATTGCCTAGAAGCAGGGGTCATCGGAACCTTGCCAGGAGTGATTGGCTCTCTTCAGGCTATGGAGGCTACCAAACTCCTTTGCAACATAGGCTCCGCCCCCACTGGTAAGATGCTTTATTATAATGCGTTAGATACAGAATTCAGAACGATTTCTATCTCCAAAGACGACTCTTGCCCTCTCTGTTCTAATAAAGCGACTATCAAAGATTTATCGAGCTCATACTCTGTAGAATGCGGCTTAAATCAAGATATAACGTCCATTTCAGCACTCCAGCTAAAGGCGAGAATGGAGGAAGACCCCAATCTATTTCTAATAGATGTAAGAGAGCCTAAAGAATTTGTGGAGAGTAGAATCCCTAAAAGCCACCTCATTCCATTAAGAGCATTAGAAGGTCACATCAGCTCATTACCCTCAGATCAGACCATATACATTCATTGTAAATCTGGAGGGCGAAGTAAGAAAGCCTGCGAAATCCTCCTTAATAATAGGGTGAAAAATATTGTTAACGTCTATGACGGGATAGATGGATGGGAGAATTAGAATTTGCTCTCAGGCCTTGTAGAAACAAGCTTTACAACTTATTATTTAATGGAATCACGTTAAAATTCGCTTCGTTTTATATAAAGTAAATACTTGTCACAATTTATTTCATGAAAGCAAAATTTTCTTATTTTTCCTGTTGCGGTGTGGCACGGCTCTTGCTAACAAAATTCTGCTATGAGAAATATTACAACATTCACAATTAGTGCAATCGCTCTCGCAGGAGTAGCTACTGCAGAAATAGAATCATCAGTATCTGCTGGTTATCACTCAAGATATCTCTTCCGTGGTATCGACTACACAGGAGCAGAAAATGACTTAGTTGACTTTGGCTATGAAGTTGGCGGTGCATGTGACTGTGGTGCAGATTGGTACGCGGGGCTTTGGCATGGAAGAACTCTTAACGGAAACGGAACAACGGGTTCAACTTTTAATCAAACAGACATTTATGCAGGTGTTTCTAAAGACCTTGGGATTGGAACAGTTGATGTGGGATATGTTGTTTACACATTTGATGATAACGCCAGAGAAAACGACAGTGAAGCATACGTAGGTCTTGCTACTGGATATGGAGGATTTGAACTCGGAGCTACCACATATGTTGGAACAGGCGGTAATTGGAAAAATGGTGTATTTCAAGAATTCACAGCTGGATTCGCTCAAGAAGTAGGCGGAGTAGCTCTAGGAATCGAGCTTGCTGCTGGATTTGCTTATGGACAAGCGGGTTACGGTCCAGATGTAGATGGACTTGCAACTTACTCTGCTACGGTTAGCACAGACTATATGGTAAGTGATGACATCACAATCTCACCTTATGTTTCATACATCCAAAACAATGAAGCTTGGAATATCAACACTGTAGACGGATTTGTCGCTGGTGTTTCATTAGGCTTCGCTTTCTAATTTCTTAAATAGATTAAATAATATATTTTCGCGGACAACTTCGGTTGTCCGTTTTTTTATAGTCTAAATTTCAGTGGAGTTTTTCTTTTTTTAGGCTTTTATAGCAACCGTGCAAAAGACTCCTGACACCCGCAAGTCCGCTTCATCGCGTAAGATGTTTGGCTTTTCTTTATCGATACTGCTTATGGCTTTAATCGTGGCTGGTATTACAGCGTGGTTCTTTTTTAGTAAAGTTTTACCTGCCTCTGATCCAGTAGTTAGACTGAAGGCTGCTTTAGAAAAAATTACGCAACAGCAAGTCATACAAGAAGGGCATACTCTAGAAATCCGGACAAAAGACATACAAGAATTATCGGTGATGGAACGTGATCTCCAGTCTATTATAAAATATGAAACCGTCTTTCTCGGCTCTAAGAAAACGATTATTCTCAAAGGGAAATTTAAAGCTAAAGCGGGGTTTGACCTAACAAAAGCAAGTGAATTTTCCATCGTAAACGGCAAGATTAACGGGGCGCTCCCTGCTGCGGAGATCCTTAGTGTAGAACTTATGGATTACGAAATATATCACTCTCAGGATGGAATGTTAAATAGATTACAGTCCCCAGATCAGGAGGCTGCAACGAAGCAGCTCTTACTTCAAGCCCGCAAAGATGCGGAATGTAGTGATCTAAAACAACGAGCTGAGTCTCAATTCAAACAACGACTTAATGACTTAATGGGAGAACCAATACCTATGCTCTAGCTCATTATAATCAGCCTTTACTTTTAGAAAAGACATCCACTTTTAAAAAGCTATAATAACATCATGTCAATTACAGGAGAAACAACACATAGTAAATTAGTCGGTTATGCACTCTGGATCTTCGGGTTCACTGGGGCTCACCGTTTTTATTTCGGGAAGCCCATTACGGGATCAATATTTTTCATTTTATCAGTTATAACAGCGATTGGAACCTCCACAGGAGTATTAATGTTCTTTTTATGGCCCTTTGCTGTAATCTTAGGAGTTTGGTGGTTTATCGACCTGTTTCTGATCTCAAAAATCGCAAATGAAGCGAATCATAAATTTGTAAATGGCTCTTACAATTTTTCGGTCGCATGGCTCTTACATACCTTCTCAGGTGTCTTTGGCGCGCACCGCTTTTACCTCGGAAAATGGGGAACTGGATTACTGTATCTTTGTACAGGAGGGTTATTTTTTGTAGGTTGGTATTATGACTTTCTCACCTTAAATTCCAGAGTAAGTGATAAGAATGCAGAAGGAAGACCTGCATGGTGGAGCAAATATTTACAACCTTAAGTAAAAAAGTTAAAACCCTTAATCTTCTACTAAAACCAAATCATCTGCTAACGCTTCTGCAGCTGTTTTAAATTCCACAAATTTACACTGTGGACATATTTGTACTGAAGGTAGAAAAAGGTTTATTAGTAACAGCGGTATGGAATAAATAAGCAGTTGCGGAACAGCTATTGAAAGACCTATCAAAAGTATAATCGCGATACGCTCTATTGAAGTAGAACGTATAATAAGTGCCTTTCCTGTGAAGGAACATTTTATACAGTGAATGGCTTTCTCTAGTATCATTTAAAGTAAGTGACTGCATTTATAGAGTCCCTTATGCTTCAAAAGGTTACAATTTTTCGCTCTTTTTATAATCAGAAAACATGCGATCGATTAAACAGCTCAGACCAATACTCTCTCAACTCTTGGGGCAATTCCCGTAAAAATCTCCCACGGAATGGTATCTGCCTGATGGGCGACCTCACTAACTAATATATTACTACCAAAGAGTTCTACTTCATCACCAGTTTTGCAATCTGTCATATCAGTTATATCGACAATAATTTGATCCATTGTAATTCTACCTATAATTGAAGCTCGCTGCCCATTAATAAGAACTTGTGGATTCCTTTTCGACATAGAGCGTAATATCCCGTCAGCATAACCGATTCCAATGATCGCTATTTTTGTGTCCCGAGTTGTAATATAAGTACGTCCATAAGAAATACCATGTCCTTTTGGAACGCCTCTCACAAGGGAGACTCTAGAGCATAGCTTCATGGCAGGCTTAAGAAGGCTTTGATAGTCGGGTAATGGTGAGCATCCATAAAGCATAAGCCCTGGACGCACTAAATTAAGGCTTTCTGATTTATAGTGAAGAAGACCTGCAGAATTTGCAAGATGACGATATTTAAACCTCTTACTGACTAGAGATTCAAACTCTTGGTATTGCCTTCTTGTAAAAGTTTCATCTTCATCAGAAGCTGGGCAATGTGAGCCTATCCCCTCAATCTCTACATTCGAATGAGAAAAAGATATAGCTTCTTGAAACTCTGAACTCTCAGGTAAGAACCCTCCACGACCCATTCCTGTGTCTACCGCGATATGGAGGACAACCTTTTTTCGAGCAGATTTGGCAAGTATTGCGAACTCCGTAAGCTCTTCCATATTTGATACACACGCGATGAATCCCTCTCGAATGATCTCTCGGTATTCCAGTTGGTTAGCCGCGCCGAGCAAGTATATTTTCGCGCTCGGCAGAATTGCTTTTAGCTCGCGCGCTTCCGCGACATTAGCCACTCCATAAAATGTCGGCTTTAAGTCTTCCAGAGCTTGCACAACATTTTTAACACCATGTCCATAGGCATTCGCCTTCACCACAGCCATTACATCTTGCCCCCCACTTTTCTCTCGTGCGAGTAGAAAGTTATGACGGAGGGCGCTTAAATCAATTTCAGCCCAAGCTCTTGGTGGAGAAAATTCCATACTCTATAGGAATAAGGTAGTTAATCATTAAGTTACAAAACAAAAAGAAAGGCGTGGCTTTTTTATGCCATCTCGGTATCAATAATGTATATGGAAATTATTGAAGCAGACTATGAAAAACTCGGTCAGTTTTATCTAGGACGTGAGTATGATTTAAAAAAGGGAGAGCTAGAGGACTCTCTGGTGATGTATGATTCTAAGGATCTGGTAACGCATGGCGTGGTTCTTGGAATGACCGGATCTGGGAAAACAGGGCTTTGTTTAGGTCTCCTAGAAGAAGCCGCGATGGATAACATTCCTGCGATAATCATCGATCCTAAGGGAGACATCGCAAACCTCATGCTCACTTTCCCTGACTTTAAGGGGAGTGACTTTCAGCCATGGATCAATGAGGACGACGCCCGTAAAAAAGGGCAGACACCTGCGGAGTTCGCGGAAAAAACCGCTAAAATGTGGAAGGAAGGAATTGCGGAATGGGGGCAATCTCCTGAGCGTGTGCGCACGCTTCAAGAAAAGGTAGACATTAATATTTTCACTCCAGGGTCTAAAGCTGGAATTCCTGTTTCTATCCTTGGCTCCCTCGCTGCGCCGCCCTTTGAGATCTTAGATGATGGCGAGCTTTTAGGTGATCGGATAGAATCCACTGTCTCTTCCTTACTCTCTCTTGTAGGAGTAAATGCAGATCCTATTCAAAGTCCGGAGGCTATTTTACTCAGTAGTATTCTCCAACACTGTTGGATGGCAGAGCAAGACCTGACATTAGAGTCACTCATTAGACAGGTGCAGAAGCCCCCATTTGGTAAAATCGGAGTGCTAGATTTAGAATCCTTTATTGATAAGAAAACTAGGCAAAAACTTGCTTTAAAATTCAACGGGTTACTTGCCTCACCAGGCTTTTCCACATGGCTTGAGGGTCCCTCTATGGACATTCGGAAGATGATGTACACTCCTGAAGGAAAGCCACGGATATCCATTTTCTCGATCGCACACTTGAGCGATGAAGAACGCATGTTCTTCGTCTCGCTCCTCCTGAACCAGATGCTAGGCTGGATGCGCGCTCAATCTGGAACGACATCTCTCCGCGCAATGCTCTACATGGATGAGATTTATGGCTACCTTCCTCCTACAGCGAATCCTCCCTCTAAAAAGCCTCTGATGACTATTCTTAAGCAAGGCCGAGCCTTTGGTCTAGGAACGCTTCTGGCTACACAAAATCCCGTGGATTTGGATTATAAAGCTCTTTCCAATACAGGGACTTGGTGGTTAGGACGTCTCCAAACAGAGCGAGATAAAGCGCGCGTTCTTGACGGACTAGAAGGTGCAGCAGCCTCTGGTGACAGTGGGTTTAATCGAAAAAAAATGGAGCAGCTTCTCGCAGGGCTTGGATCCCGTGTCTTCCTCATGAATAATGTGCATGATGATGGACCGGTAGTCTTTCATGTTCGCTGGGTAATGTCCTATATGCGTGGTCCAATGACAAGAAGGCAGATCAAGCAGCTCATGGATGGGAAGCGAGATAACTTTGATTCCGGAAGCACTACTCAAAAAATCGCTACTCCTGAGAATGCAAACCCGTTCGCTCAAGCATCAAGTACACCTGCCCAAAGTCCAAATGAGAGACCTCTCGTTGGGGGTGGCGTCAACGAGTTTTTCGCCCCTGTTTTAGGTGAGGTAGATGGTGCGCAATACCGCCCACACTTGATACGCCAAGCAGATGTCCACTTCTCTTCTACTAAGGCGAAAACCGAAGGATCAAGAGGAGTAACATTTGTGAATCCATTGACAAATAAGGGCCCTGATTGGGATGAAAATATCAGCTTTAACATGCCCCTAAAAAAATGTGCCTCTACGCCGCTCAAGGGCTTAAGCTTTGAGGACTTACCCGGCTACGCTATGAATGCGGATAATTACAAGCCGCTTGAAGATGACTTTGAGGACTGGATTTACCGCAATGAACGCGCTGAAATCCTCTATGCTCCCATGCTAAAAGAATACTCTAAGTTCGGTGAAGCAGAGAGAGACTTCCGTGCAAGGCTGAGCCAATCCGCACGAGAATACCGTGATGACGCGATCGATAAACTTCGAGATAAGTATACGGCTAAGATCCGCACGAAGGAAGGGCAGGTCGAGCGGGCTGAGATCGCCGTAGATAGAGAGAAGTCCCAAGCAAACGCGGCTAAAATGAAGGTAGGAGCTTCTCTGATAGGAGGTCTTTTAGGTGGGCTGCTAGGTGGTCGCCGCTCCTCTCGCACCACTCTATCCGGCGCTAGCCGCGCGATGCAGCAGCATGGAGACATACGACGAGCAAAAGATAAGGTCGATATCTTAGAGAGAGACCTAAAGGAACTGGAAGATGAGCTAGCAAAGGAGATTGAGGAACTAGAAGACAAACTAAGTGCCTCTAATACGGCATTAGAGTCTGAGGCTCTTAAGCCTTATAAGAAGGATATCCAAATAAATGAGATTGCTCTTATATGGCTTCCATTTGATGAGCGCGACGAACCATTATGGGTTTAAATAAATGAGCTGGGACTTACGCTACCAAGCAGGAGATACTCCATGGGATAAAGAGGCGCCAGCCCCTCCCCTTTTGGACCTTCTCAAGAAAAGTCCTGAGTATTTTTCTGCGGGCGACGTATTAGTCCCTGGATGTGGGCGTGGGCATGACGCTCTTGCGATAGCTAAAGCGGGGCATACCGTTATTGGCTTGGACATCTCACCAAAAGCACTAAGCGATGCTAATTCCTTAGATAAGGAAGGGAAAGTTTCTTACCAAGAAAGAGATTTTCTAGCTACTACCTTTAACGACTTCCCTAAAGCTGGAACAATCTTCGAGCATACTTGTTTTTGTGCTATTCTCCCTAATGAGAGAAAAGCATATAGAGATTCTTGTAAGCGGATCTTACCTATCGGTGGATACTGGGTAGCAATTATCTTTATCAATCCTCGCGATGAAGATGACCTGACCATAGGGCCACCCTTCCAGAGTTCTCGAGAGGAAATAGAAGCCCTGTTTTCCTCCGACTTTTATTTAACAGAGTCTTACGTCCCAGACCACGCCTTCACTGCGCGTAAGGGAAGAGAGCTGGTTATGATTTGGCGTAGGAAATGATCCCCATTATCGAGTGAACTCTTTAAAGGTGATATTCAGCTCTCCCTCTAATAGCTTGAGACGCTTTCTTTCTCTCGCCTCAAGTAATACAAGTGAAAGCCCCTTCTCTCCAGCACGTCCAGTCCTTCCTGCGCGGTGTGTGTAATACTCATTCTGATCAGGAAGCTGGTGGTGGATTACAAAGGTAAGCCCTTTGATGTCCAATCCACGGGCAGCAACATCAGTAGCGATAAGGAATTGTGAGCGCTCCTTCTTAAAGGCACGCATGATTTTATCTCTTTCCAGTTGAGTGAGATCTCCTTGGATGACGTCAACAGCGTATCCACGGTCATCTAATTTTTTACCAAGCATGGTAGCGCCCGCCTTCGTGCGGCAAAAAATAAGCCCTCGGTTGCTTTTTTGTAACTTAAGAAAGTCATAAATAAAGTCGTCTTTCTCTTCTTTTTCACAGAGGAGGAATTTGTGGGTAATGTCCTTATTGACGACTTTCTTTGGGCTTACTTTTATAAACTTAGGATCTGGAGCCATTGCCCCGCTTATTAAGGCTGCAATTGACGCAGGAAAGGTGGCAGAAAAGAGCCACGTAGAGCGTCTATTTTGACAAAGGGCGATAATTTCGCGGAGTTGCTCCTTAAACCCCATGGAGAGCATTTCATCAGCTTCATCCAGAACAAGGTATTGCACATTATTTATAAAGAGCGCCCCTTTTTGAATGAGCTCTATTAATCTTCCCGGAGTTCCCACTACGATTTGGGTGGGGCGCTTTAAACGAGAGGCTTGAACCTGTATCTTATCTCCACCACAGCAAACTTCTATATAGGTTTTTTCTTCTGCATATTTAGTAAAACGGAAGAGGTCTTTACCCACCTGTTTCGCCAACTCACGGGTGGGACAAATTATAAGCCCTTGGACACCTTCTGCCTTGGGATTCATCCTAGTAAGTAAGGGAAGACCGAAGGCTGCTGTTTTACCCGTCCCTGTCTGCGCTTGCCCCACTAAGTCTAAACCCTTATTAATAAGGTAAGGGATAGCTTCTTCTTGGATGGAGGTAGGGTACTTTATTCCCAACTCATCAATTCCTGGTATAAGGTCAAGTGGAACTCCTAGTTGTATAAAGGTAGCAGGCATTGTTTAGTTTTGATCGTTAAAGGTAGTTATCAGAAGCCCCCTAAAGTCTTTTTAAGGCTGCATTCACACGTACTTTTGTAGCAGCGCCAAGACGATCAATAAAAAGAACACCATTTAAGTGGTCTGTCTCATGTTGAATAGCTCTTGCAAGAAGTCCATCAGATTCGAGTTCCATAATACTACCATCCAGCTGTGGGAGCTTCGCTTTCACTACCGATGGGCGCTTCACTTTTGCCTGGACTCCCTGTATGCTAAGGCACCCTTCTTTCTCACTTAAGTCTGGCTTTAGTAGCTCTAACTCAGGATTGATAAATACGAGCGGCATATAGTTTTCCATTTCCTCTAGTGAGATGTTTTTTCCATTAATTTTCAAAAAGGAAATACACTCAGGGTCATGAGAAACATCTACGACGGCGAGCCTTATATCCACGCCTACTTGTGGAGCCGCCAGCCCTACGCCTTCTGCATCATTCATTGCCTCTATCATACGCTCCGCAAGAGCCTTAACCTCCTCAGACACTTCTTTGATAACTTTACACTTTTTTCTTAATACAGGATCACCGTATTGGACGATTGGCATGATCATTGTGGTTACTGGGCAGGGAGTTCTATGCGTGCAGGGACGTCTTTAATTTCTATGTTTGCTTCGGAAAGGGCAGCCCAGATCCTAAGAAGGAGATCAATATTCATTTCTCTATCTGCTTCAAGCTCAAGTTTAGCATCTGGGTTCACATTCTTAAAAGCCTTTAGGTATTCAGCTAGCTTCTCTATCTCCACCTTTACGAGATCTAACGTAATGATCCCGTCCTTATCTACCGCTATGGTCGAGCGCTGATCGGCGATTTGTGTTGTAGGGAGCTTTTTAACCGTAGGGAGATCTATCTCCAGAACAGGGCGAGGCTTCTTAAAGGTGGTGGAAACGATGAAGAAGATGAGAAGGATCGCTAAGATATCGATCAGTGCAATGATCGGAATTTCAGGTGGTTTTCGTTTAGTCTCAAGCAGCTTCAAAACACGCTTTTTATTTAAGGTTTAAACAGAGTTGAGAGAGCACTAGCTCAAGCCGCGCTGCAAAGGTTTCTAGGCGCCTATTAAAATAAGAATAGGCTATGACACTTGGCACTGCCACTGCAAGACCTGCGATCGTCGTGCTCAGCGCCATCGCTATTCCTTTCGCAATAGCTGTATTATCCTCCTCAGTCCCGAATTCATCAAAGACAGTAACGAGCCCAGAAGCTGTTCCAAGTAACCCTAAGAGTGGCGTAATCGTGATAATCACCTCTAAGATATTTAATCCCGAGCGAAGCTTGGAGAGATCCTTCCTAGCGGCTGCTTCTACCAAGTCAGCGGTTGGCTCTTGCTCTACAAGGCGGCATAATTTCGCTAATACAGATCCCCCACCTTGGTAAGATTCTTTTAATTCACTGAGCTTATTTTCACCCTTTAAAATATGCGACTCTAAATTGTTAGGAATCACTCTTTGGGAGGTCAGGCTTCTCGCCTTCCAAATCATAATAGCAACAGAAATAACAGAGCAAATGAGTAGTATTAGCATGAAAAAACCGCCTTGCGAAAAATAATTCACAGTCTTTTCTAAAGAATTTGTAGGGTCAGTGACTGATTCCAAATCGGCTAAAGTAATAAACATGGTAGTAAGGTTTACTATCTAAGAATAGGAGACAAGTGCTATTCTGCGATTTTCTCACCCTTCTTTCTTCTAGCGACTAGATATCCAGCCGCTAGCCCCATTGCTGCTCCGTGTGTAGAATCCATGGGGAAATGATGGTTACCATACATTCTTGAATATGTCACCGCTCCCGCAAACAGAAGGGACGGCCATCCTACTTTAGGAGCATACATCATAATAGCGGCAGCACTGCCCATAGTCCCTGCAGCGTGACCCGAAGGATATCCATGTGTCTTAGCCTTAGGGTTAGGGCCGATGAAACTCTTAAAAGTAAGTTCTGATTTATCAGTCATTGAAGGGCGCGCTCTGCCCGCCGTCATTTTAATAGCTCTAGAGGTCAATCCAGAAATAAGCCCTCCTAGTAAGAAAATAAGTGCGATACGATACCAGTCTCTCCGTTTCTTATACATTCCCCATGCAAAATACACCCCTGCCCACACGATATTAAACCAAAAAAAGTCCCCTGCCACTGAAAGAAAATCCTCTATTTGCCCGAAACGCTGTCCTCCATCCGCACGAATCAAATTAAGCCATTCCCGATCATGAGGAAAAATCAAAGGCCAAGTCATAGCCACAAATAGAAGATATAAAAACAGAACTAATAGCCCACGCTCCTTAAAATTTGTTTTTAAATTAATCCAAACATCAAGCCATGCAGCCTTTAATTCACTTTTTATATTTTGCATCGTGGTTGGGAAAAAAATTAGTATCTCTCGATAATATAACAGAGAATAGCGGCTATAAAAGAGCTAGTTAATTCACATAATTTATATTCGAATCTATCATCTACAGCTCTAATATTTATTTCACCTTATTATTCAACTGGATTGCATGATTTTTCAAATTGCCATTAATCATTGTTTTGATATTCGTAACGGGTGTATACAAGAAAATGCCCCTATTGTAAAAATAACGCTAATAATGAGGAAATGAATTCTCCGTTTTTGTGTGAAAGTTGCTTTGAAATGGTAATAATTGTTAGTTACAGTAAAACTAATGCTATTTCATGGGGTAATTATGAGAATGAAAAAAGTGAACTTGCTCATTTAGCAAAGAATAAGCGTTACTCATCAAATGACGAAAACATCAAAGGAAGTACACACCCACTTAATAGTAACCCGTCTCTAATCGCAGAGAACCTCGAAAGAGTGGTCTTTAACAAATCACTACCTAAACAAAAAAGTAACAAGGATTACTTACTTTCTGAAACACATATTTTACAAAAAAAGACTTTAAGTGAAGACTTCAATTCTAAAAAGAAAATCAGTCAAAACAGTCAAATTCGACCCTCTAACTCAGAAAAAGATCGAACTTCATTGTCAAAATCACAGAATGGAATGCCTGAGGGTAAACGAGCAATAAATATAGATGACAAAAATACTATTGATCCATCTCAAAGACTTGATTACCTAGAAAAAGAATTTTGCATCGCTAAGAAAAAGATGATCACACCAGAACTTTCGAAGTTCCAAAAAAAATCCAACCAAAGCGATTTAAAATCCTCTGCGCGTTTTAAAAAAAAATCTGTTCAAGAAGTTGAAGCACTAAGAAGACAACCTTCTCATAAACCTAGAACTTCAAAACATATTATAAAGCGTTTGCCAGTTGCAATTAGCTTCATCTCTGCGTTGGGTCTATTAGCGGTATCAATTCCATCTATTAAACGTTTTTTAAGCTCGAACCACAAAAACCCCAGCATTACACGAAAGACTCATAATAATCATTCCGATAAAAAAAATGATATAGACTCATACTTAGACCTGGTTAATTATGAACAGTCTAAAAAATTCTTAGTAGAATATCTAGCTAGTAATTCTGTTAAAGAAGCCAAACACTTTATCCTCCCAGACCCTCGAATTAATTCCGCACTAGTGAAATACTGGAAACCTCGAACATTTGAAGATATTACTTACACTCAAGGTGCATCAACAATTTTGCCTAACAATGAAGGAATTATGCATCCATTTAGTTGTAGAGATTCCGACAATATTACTTATACTTATCCAGTATTTCACCTTAAAAAAGAGGATCGATATTATATCGGGTGGAGAACTGCAGAACAAATAGAAGACTTAACTGTCAGAGACATCATTTCTGAAAAATTAGTGAGTGTTACGAAAGTGAGATGCCTTTTGGTACAGGAGCACTACTATAACTACGGTTATGATGAAAAGGATTGGCTTTCTTTCAATTGTTACAGCCCTTACAACACGCTAGAAAAATCATACTGTTTAAAAGTATTTCTACGAAGAGATAGCCCTAACGTTAAAAAAATTCAAAATGTGCTCATGCACCAATCGGGTTTCGATATACTAGATAAGGAGACTCCACCACATGACTATAGTGCTGAGTTGGTTAATTTAGACCCCGAAAAAATTAAAAATTTTAGAAAAAAGTACGCAGTTGCAACAAATAAACCTAGTGCTCGATTGGTATTAGAAATTAATTTCACAAATCCTGATAAAGGCATCGCAGAAATTACAAATTTTATTAGCGCGCATGCCATAGAGCATTTATTAAAATATCAACTTCCATTCATTAAAGAATCCAGAGTTCATTAACCATTTTAATGAATCATCAATCTGTTAGACATATAAAACGCCAGATGATACGCAAAACTTACTCTTCTTATGTATAAAAAGAGCCTGAAGAAATAAAATATATGTTTCAAATCGTCTTTAACACTATTAGTGCTGCTGAGCTATCTTGCTTAGACACACTAGCGCAGCTTGATTTATTAGATCAATTCAAAGTGAACCAAGATATCTTATCTGAGGGGCGAGACGACAGGTTTGGGCAAATAGAGCGCGAAGGCAAATCACTATATCGATTCCGCTGTGATGATTACCGGGTGTATTTTGAAGTAGAAGATGATAAAGTGATCGTACACCGCTTACTACACAAAAATACTTTTTCCGACTTTCTTTTTCGCTCAAAGTTACCGATGAATAATGAGGATGAGGAGCTTTCCCAATCAAAGTATTTTTGGACACTAATTGATGAAGGAAAGGCTGAACTTCCCCATAAAAACGGACAGTAGATGTCAAAGAGTTAGGATATGACTTAACTCCAATAATGAAAAAGAAGAATAAGAGTTACAGCGCAGAATTTAAGAAAGAAGTCATCGAGTATGCGATGACCTTGGATTAGAAGATCACTGAGATATGCCGTCATTTTAATATTCCTACTGGGAACTTCTACCACTGGAAGAAACAGCTCCTTGGAGACGGCGAGGACCGCAGCGAAGCCTTCCATTCAATTTACCACCAATCACTCAATCAGCTTGATTTAGCTGTTTAAAATATTACCCTTAACATTGCCTGAACTTTAAAGACTGCGGTTCACTTTTTCTGGGGGAATCCAGTTACTATTCAGCCCTAATAATCCCTACTTTCTTTAAATAGGGCTCTTGGTAAAGAGTGAAGTATTCTTCGAGGGTTTCACATACAAAACTGACTATCTCTGAAACTCCTCTCTCAGCATCTACAATCTTTATCTCCACAATACAATGTGTATATGGTTTTGTAGAAGTAAGGTCTTCCTTAGTTTCAAGTTCATATAATGTCTGAGGAATTACGAGTCTCTTATTGTCTTCAATATCCTTATCAGTGTATATTATTTCTTTTATTTCTCTACCTGATTCATTTCTCATAGCTTTATTTATACTATCATAAATTGAGCCCTTCCTACTGAGATAACATCTGAGACTAACATAGCTTTCTAAACTCGCGTTAGAATTATAACATCCTAATGATACCCACTCTTCTGGAGTATAACCATGATTATAGTAGTTTTCCTGAACAAGCAGGCAGCGTATCTTAAGATTTCCTTTCAGCTTTTGAGTTACTATATCCTCAATAGAAGTTTCCTCTATCTGTTCTGCCACTCTCCAACCTACATAATAATTACTATTTCCATTAAATGAATAGACAGGATAATGGAATGATCTTCCGTCCTTATTTTCACAATTAAAGAAATGTATTACTCCCGTTTTGTTATCTAGGACTCTAGATAATTTAACTATATGTTTTATCTGCTCAAAAGACCGAGGTTTCCAATACTGCTTAAAAGTAACTGGCAGACTCGGATCAGGAAGAACGTATTGTTCAGCTTCTTTTAAAGACCTAGCTGCGAAGAATTTTTCTAAAGCTTTTTGAGCATCTTTGTGATCTGCTAGTCTAAGATAAAGGGGAGGCAGCTCTTGTCGTCCCTCATTCTCTACCTTCTCTCTATTTTGCACTTGGCCTTCACCTCCCCTATCGCCAATCCAAAACTTACTCACTAAAGCCACAATAAATAAAAGAACGATCACTAACATCACGCAAAACAGCTTTACATGAGAAGCCCTCTTTTTCTTTCTATCAGAAAGTGGTCCAAGCAGGCTCTCTTCAATAGGTATGCTTTCTCTTACTTCTACATCCAGTTCTGTTGTGCTCTTAAAACTTACCTTTTCTAGTAGAACTTTACTTCTTGTCAGTTTAGGAACTTCCTCACATGTATCCAGATTAATATACTGATCAAGAGTAAGCGCATGCTTACCATTTGCTTCTGAAATAGCTATACTCTTAAAGCAGTGTCCACACAGAAATAAACTATTGAGTTTGCCATATGAAACTTGCTTCGCACAATAGGGACACTCTCTTTTATACATATTTTATATAGTTTAAATTGGGCTTAAAGAAAAGTGCAGCATTTGACTTCAGCGTTTAATTCATCCAATGACATGTTTTGTCTTCTATATGCCAAAGAACATCACAGCTATATAGATCATATAGATAGCGAGCAGTATAACTCCCTCTAACCTACCTATACTTCTTCCAGTAACCATAAACGGAATAGAGGTAAGTGTAAGCCCCACCATAAATAAGATATCTATTAGTTTGATCTGATCACTAAATAATGGCGCTACCAGTCCTGTAATACCGACTACCGCCAGCATATTAAAAAGATTAGACCCTACGACGTTACCTACAATTATGTCCCCTTGCTTTTTCCTGCTCGCTATTATGGAAGTTGCGAGTTCCGGCAAGGATGTGCCGAGTGCCACAAGGGATAAAGCTATAATTACATCAGGGACACCAAAGTGCTCCGCTATCCCCACTCCTCCTAAAATAAGTCTATTTGCGCCGAAGGCGAGAACTCCAAGTCCAATTACGATCAGTATTATAAACCATGTAATTTTAGCGCCCGAAGCATTTTTAGCAGCTATTACTTCCTCTTCGTCCAGCCCTTCTATATCCACTTCAACATTCTCCTTAAAGCCCTTTTTGACACTTGTAATAATATAAAGAAGCAATGTTCCAAACAAGATCGCCGCCTCAATAGTGGACACTCTTTGGTCACGGAGCATCCATACGAAGACAAGAGTAACGATCACTAAAATCGGGGCATCCCGTGCTATAACCTGCTTATTTACTTTTATAGGTCTTATTAGAGCTGCCACACCTAAAATCAAAGCGATATTACATATGTTGGAACCTATAATATTCCCTAAAGCAAAGCCGCCTCTAGGTGGGTCTTCCAAATTCGCCTGAAGGCTCACTAACAGTTCAGGTGCACTAGTACCAAAAGCCACTACCGTTAATCCTACGATTAATGGGCTAAGGCCGATCTTCAGCGATAAGCTAGCTGCGCCTTGCACAAGCCATTCCGCACCAAAGTATAGCAATACTAACCCTAGAGCGAGCCAACCAAAATTTACCATTAGTTCAGTCATTATGTCACAGACATGTCCTCTATCACTTAATCTTAACAGTTTTTTCTTTTGTAATCTAAGAGTTTTTCTCTAAGCCCACAGCATGGCAAATTCATATAAGCTAGCAGTTTTACCAGGAGACGGAATTGGTCCAGAAGTCATGGATACCGCCCTAGAAGTCTTAGACGCTGTCGCTAAGAGATTCTCATTTACTGTGGAGACGCAGAAACTCCTCGTAGGTGGAGCTGCTATCGATGAAACTGGCTCTCCTCTTCCAGAAATAACCTTAAAGGGATGTGAAGCTGCGGATGCCATATTATTCGGTTCTGTAGGAGGTCCAAAGTGGGAAAACTTACAACCTGACTTACAACCTGAGCGCGGTGCACTTCTTCCACTTAGAAAACACTTCGGTCTCTTTGCGAACCTCAGACCTGGAATCTGCCTTCCAGAATTGAGCCATGCCTCTCCAGTAAAAGATTCTCTTATTCCCAACGGGTTCGATGTCCTCTGCGTGAGAGAGCTAACTGGCGGAATCTACTTCGGTTCTCCAAAAGGGAGAGAAGAGCGTGATGGAGAAGAAGCCGCGGTAGATACTATGGTTTACAAGAAATCAGAGATTGAGCGCATCGCCCACGTCGCATTTACCGCCGCGATGGAACGCGATAAGCGCGTGTGCTCTGTTGACAAAGCAAATGTCCTAGCAGTCTCCGTCCTCTGGCGTGAGACCGTTACTGAAATTGCTAAGCAATACCCAGAAGTAGAGCTTGAGCACCTTTATGTCGATAACGCCGCCATGCAGCTCATTCGACGCGCCCCAGACTTTGATGTTCTCTTTACTGGTAACCTCTTTGGAGATATTCTTTCAGATGAAATGGCCATGATTTCAGGATCCCTCGGGATGCTTCCTTCCGCCTCTCTCGGAGAGAAAAATAGTGAAGGGCTTTACTATGGAATGTATGAACCTTCAGGTGGATCTGCTCCAGATATTGCTGGGCAAGGAGTTGCAAACCCCATCGCACAAATCCTCTCTCTCTCCATGCTCTTAAGATACTCTCTTGGCGAATCAGAAGCGGCAAACGCTATTGATGAAGCCGTAAGTGCTGTTATTAAAGCTGGATACCGCACAGGAGACATCGCAACAGGTGGAGAAGGTGAAATACGTGTGGATACCATGCAGATGAAAGAGCAAATTCTCGCTAATCTCTAAATAAAGTTGAAGACATCTCTACCCTGCTACGTTTAATTCTATAGACTTGACCAATTTATTCCAGCTAACGTATCTTACTTTTAGAATGACCAAGCACACAATTACTTTCCTTCTTTGCCTTGCAGGCTTACTTTTCACCTCTTGCTATCCCTATGTTATGCCGGCACAGCAGCCTTCAGGCACAATTCAGCAACGTCCTGCTACAACCACCACTAACCGAACCCCCACAAAATCGACATATAGACCCAAAGTTGCGAACCCTAACCAAACGGTTTCCTCTGCGGCTCAGAAAGAATTAAGAAGGCAGGAGCAAGCCCAACCATCTTATCAGCAAACGACTCCTAACATATTAGCTCCCGTCGCGCCCGTTGTGAAGTCTTACCCAACCGCAATCCCTATTCCTGGAAAGCCAGGGTGGGTGTATAATCCTTACAATAACAATCCAGTAGTCATACAGGGAATTCCTTCCGGAAAAACAGTCTTAGACCCACAAGACCCTAATAAAGACCACAAGTTTAAAGTTCCTTAA
>CALLLS010000038.1 GCA_938008215.1 uncultured Verrucomicrobiales bacterium
TTGGCTAAAAATAGTTCAAACAAAAAATTCTCAAACCTTGCTTTACAATGCGAGGTAGCGAGTTTAGAGACTCGGAAGTTTAGCCACACACAAGCATGCCAAAAGATACCAGCATTGAAAAAATTCTCGTGATCGGCGCCGGTCCGATCGTTATTGGACAAGGATGTGAGTTTGATTACTCCGGAGTTCAAGCCTGTAAAGCTCTCGCAGAAGAAGGCTTTAAGGTCGTTCTTGTGAATTCAAACCCCGCCACTATTATGACGGATCCTGAATTTGCAGCAGCGACGTACATTGAGCCCATTACTCCAGAAGTAGTAGAGAAGATTATCATTAAGGAAAAGCCAGACGCTCTGCTCCCCACTCTAGGAGGACAAACGGCACTGAACTGCGCCATGGATCTCTTCCATGCTGGCACGCTAGATAAGCATAAGGTGAAAATGATCGGTGCTAAGGCAGATGCGATTGAGAAAGGTGAAGACCGCCTTAAGTTTAAAGACGCGATGATCCGCATCGGGCTAGATGTCCCACATTCTGGCTCCGCGCACACCATGGATGAAGGTCGTGTTATCGCTGAAGAAATAGGCACCTTCCCCCTCATCATGCGCCCTGCCTTTACGCTTGGTGGACGCGGAGGTGGAATCGCCTATAACAAAGAAGAGTTTGAAGAGATCCTTCATCGTGGCTTGGAAGCCTCTCCCACCTCAGAAGTGCTCATTGAGGAATCTCTCCTCGGCTGGAAGGAGTATGAAATGGAGGTTATGCGAGACCATGCCGATAACTGTGTAGTTATTTGCGCGATTGAAAACGTAGACCCGATGGGTGTCCATACGGGAGATTCCATCACAGTAGCTCCTGCGCAAACCCTTACAGACCGTGAATACCAAATCATGCGTGATGCCTCCTTCGCTATCATTCGTGAAATCGGCGTAGAAACAGGCGGCTCTAACATTCAGTTCTCTATTGAGCCTAAAACAGGACGTTGCATCGTGATCGAGATGAATCCTCGTGTTTCTCGCTCCTCTGCTCTCGCATCAAAAGCAACTGGATTCCCGATCGCAAAGATCGCCGCGAAGCTCGCTGTAGGATACACCCTTGATGAACTCCCGAATGACATCACTCGTGAAACGCCAGCCAGTTTTGAGCCCACGATTGACTACGTAGTCACGAAAATTCCTCGCTTCACCTTTGAGAAATTCCCGACCGCTGATCCAGTGCTGACCACGCAGATGAAATCTGTGGGGCAAGCGATGGCGATCGGGCGCACCTTTAAGGAATCCATGCAAAAAGCTCTCCGCTCGCTTGAGACAGGACGCTGGGGTTTTGGATTTGATAATAAAGACGCGATAGACGCCACCGAGGATGAGATCGAGCGTAAGCTCTTCGTCCCTAATGCGGAACGTATTTTCTGGGTGCAAACCGCCTTCGTCAACGGTTGGTCTATCGAAAGAGTGTTCGATGCATGCGCGATTGACCCATGGTTTTTACACCAGCTCCAGCAAATCGCACTGGAAGGAATGAACCTAGCAACTCTTCCTATGAAAAAGGCGAAGCGTATGGGCTTCTCAGACCGGCAAATAGCGAAAGCCCGAAACACCGATGAGCTCACCATTAGAAAAGAGCGTAAAGAACAAGGAATCATTCCTACATACCGCTTGGTAGACACCTGTGCCGCTGAGTTTGATGCTGCCACTCCATATTATTACTCAAGCTACGGTGATGAAAATGAAGCGGTCAGAAGTGATAAGAAAAAAGTCATGATTTTAGGCGGTGGACCAAACCGTATTGGTCAAGGGATCGAGTTTGATTACTGCTGCGTGCATGCTTCCTTCGCTCTAAAAGAGCTTGGATATGAGACCATCATTGTAAACTCTAATCCAGAGACTGTATCCACAGACTATGATACCTCTGACAAACTCTACTTTGAGCCTCTCACTCTGGAGGACGTATTAAATGTTTATGATCAAGAAAAACCAGACGGCGTAATTGTTCAGTTCGGCGGTCAAACTCCTCTTAATCTCGCCGCTGACTTAGAAGCGTATGGAGTGCCTATATTAGGAACTTCACCGAAGTCGATCGAACTAGCGGAAGATCGAAAGTTCTTCTCCTCCCTTCTTGATGACCTAGGTCTCAAGCAAGCCGAGGCTGGCACTGCTGTTTCAGAAGATGAAGCAAGCGCAATCGCGGAACGCATTGGGTTCCCTGTGCTCGTCCGTCCTTCCTTTGTTCTTGGAGGTCGAGGAATGATGATTGTTTATACGGATTCAGAACTCCGTCGCTACATTAGAGAAGCGGCTGATGTCTCTCCAGACCGCCCAATTCTGGTAGATCGCTTCCTAGAAAGCGCTACTGAAGTGGATGTGGACTGTATTTCAGATGGAGAAACCTCTGTAGTAGGTGCCATCATGGAGCATATCGAACAAGCTGGAATCCACTCTGGAGACTCTGCCTGTGTTATCCCTGCACCAAATCTCTCTGCAGATATTAAAACCCGCATTTTAAAAGCGGCTAAGGATCTAGCCAAAGCGCTTGAAGTCCGTGGACTCATGAACATCCAGTTTGCCGTGAAGGATGAAGAGCTTTATGTCATCGAGGTAAATCCTCGTGCATCGAGAACTGTCCCTTTCGTTTCTAAATCCATTGGGATTCCCCTGGCTAAGCTCGCCGCTAAAGTAATGGTTGGAAACTCTCTCAAAGAGCTCGGGTTTACTGAAGAAATAGAACCAAAGCACTACTGTGTGAAAGAAGCCGTTTTCCCATGGTCACGCTTTCCTGGAATCGATATAGTTCTTGGCCCAGAAATGAAATCCACCGGTGAAGTGATGGGCATAGATGAAGACTTAGGAATGGCATACGCTAAGTCGCAAATCTCCGCCTTTAATCCACTCCCTACAGTAGGGCGAGTCTTCCTATCCGTTAATGATCGTGATAAACCTGACACCTTAGAAATCGCTAAAGACCTCTCTGCACTTGGGTTTGAAATCTGCGCTACTGGCGGAACGCATAAAATGCTAAGTGAAGCTGGAGTGGAAAATACTCGCATCTATAAACTCTATGAGGAAAAGCGCCCGAACGTGGTAGACGAGATGAAGAATGGAAACATCACCTTCGTCATGAATACCCCGAGTGGACCAGAAGCGAAGAAAGATGAAGTCGCGATTCGCGCAGGCGCAATCGCTAATAAGATCTCTCATTGCACTAACGTTGCATCCGCTAGAGCAATCGTGCACGCCATTCGCTCACTCCAAGAGAAAGAGCTTACAGTGGTGCCGCTTCAAGCGTATCATGTGTAGTTTACTAGTGAATTACACTTCATAACCATTATGAGAAAGAAATACCTGCTTCTCTCTACTGCCCTCCTCTCATTCGCGTTCCTTGCACACGCAGAGAACAAAGAAAAGACTACCACTCCGGAAAAGCCTATCGCAGAGCAGGGTGAAGAGAAAGCCGCTGATGTCACACTCACTATCCAAGGCGATGACACCATGAGGTTTAATAAAACCGCGTTTGAGATCACGGAAGGGCAAATCGTAAAAGTTATCTTTAAGAATGCGGGCACCATGCCAAAAGAAGCAATGGGGCATAACCTCGTCATCCTAAAGCCTGGCACAGATAAGGCTACCTTCGCAATGGCAGGGATCACCAATACAAAAACCTACTTACCATCGGACGATGAGAATAAAGCCAAGATCGTAGCTGCGACAGCTATCCTCGGTCCTGGTGAAGAAGAGGTTATTACCTTCTCAGCAGGTAAAGCAGGTGAATATCCTTACATATGCTCATTCCCTGGTCACTTCGGGATTATGAATGGCATTATGACTGTATCAGCTGAGTAGGCTTTCCATAAACTTACGCGCAAACTCCATGTTTACCAGATCCTTCAGTAAGTAACTGAGGGGTCTTTTTATTTACTTTCAAAGCCCCCCTAAAAAACTAAAAAAAGTCCTGCCTATTCGCTCTTTCCGTGATTTGATAAAATTATGAGTTATCTGGTCTTCGCGCGGAAATATCGCCCTGAAACGTTTAAAGATGTTTTAGGGCAAGATCACGTCATTAAAACTCTGGCGAACGCCATTGCGAAAGATCGGCTTGCTCATGCTTATCTCTTCGTTGGTCCTCGTGGCACAGGAAAAACCACTACCGCTCGTATTTTTGCAAAAGCTCTAAATTGTTCAGATGGACCGTCTATAGACTTTGATCCTAGCGAAGACATCTGCACGGAAATTGCGGAAGGTCGCTCACTGGATGTGCTAGAAATAGATGGAGCTTCTAATAATGGCGTTGAGCAAGTCCGTGAGTTGAGAGAGACCGTGAAATTCGCCCCTGCTAAGTGTCGTTTTAAGATCATATATATTGATGAAGTTCACATGCTCTCCTCGGCTGCTTTTAACGCACTGCTCAAAACTCTAGAAGAGCCTCCTCCGCACGTAAAATTCATCTTTGCCACCACGGAGGCGCATAAAATCCTCCCTACCATTATTTCCCGTTGCCAACGCTTTGACCTCCGCCCTATTCCCACAGACATTATTGCAGAGCATCTCATAAACGTCGGTAAACAAGAAGAGGTCTCCATAGATAAAGAAGCGGCTTGGGCGATTGCTAAGGGAGCAGATGGTGGCATGCGAGATGCCCTCTCCATGCTCGATCAGCTTGTAGCCTTTTGTGGTAATACCATTTCCTCAGAGCATGTGCGTGAAATCTTCGGCTTCACTTCTGGAGAGACAGTCCACCTCATTTTATCTTCTGTCTTTAAAAAAGATAACGTCTCTGCCCTTCAAGCGATTCAAGAGCAGAATTCATTAGGGAAAGACCTCTCCCAACTCCTAGGAGAGCTTATTCAAACCGTTAGAGCTCTCCTTATCGCAAAAGTTCAGGAAGACGTCACTGCACCAGGATTACCTGATAATCTTTGGGAGGAACTTAAAGAGCTTACCGCAAACTATAAGCCAGAACGACTACTCGCTACCCTAGATTTATTCGCGGACTCTGAGGCTAAAATACGTTGGTCTTCTGACAAAGCTTTACACTTAGAAATAGCTCTTATCCGCGCCATCCAAACTCTCGATGAGGTCAGCCTCACAGATCTCATCAGCACCTTAGGAAAGCTTCCCTCCGATACTCCATTAGGTAACAGCGTGCCACCTAAAATTGAGCCACCCAACACTTCAAAGCCGACGGTAAAAGCAGCAGCAGCTACAGTAGAATCTGAACCTAAAGCAGAAGAGCCTGCACCCGTAGAACCCGTTCCAGAAAAGGTAGGCTTACCACCAAACCCACTTGAAGCGTCCTCAACTCCTGAACGAGTATTAAGACCTAAACGAACTTCACAAGAGGCTGCTAAAAACGACATCGACGACCGCCTAAACCGTCTAATGGAAAGTGCTCCTGAAAAATCACCGGAGCCAGAGCCCATTCCAGAACCTAAGAAAGAGACATCATCCGCACCAGCAGGAGATAAGAAACCCGAATCTCCATCCCATGCAGAAAATGTCAAAAAAGCGCAGGAAGATTTCCACAATGACCCGCTCATAAAAGACGCGCTAGAGATGTTTGAAGGCACTCTCGTAAGCTAAACTCTTTTCAGTGCAGTGAAACGTCGTAACTTTTTAAAGATCTCCGCCCTTGCATCGCCTTTACTCGGCACTTCATGCGAGAAAATAAAGGCTCTGAGAAAATCTAAGCCAGAGCAGTTCACTTGGCGAGGGTCTCTTTTAAGCTCATCAGCAGAAATCACCTTCCAGCAAATCACTAAGGAGCAAGCTCAAGTCCTTATTCCCGCTCTCACCTCAGAAATCAATCGCCTTGAGAGCCTCTTTTCACTTAGCCATTCTTCTTCTCCGATAAGCTTATTAAACCTTCAAGGCGAAGTGCTTGCTACAGATTTGGACTTTCTTGAACTAGTCAATAAAGCCACTACCTTTTCCCATCAAACTGACGGGCTTTTCGATCCTACTATCCAAAGCTATCTATCGAAAACACGCTCCTCCTACCTCTCAGGCACTCCGCTTACTCCACTAGAAAAAGACAATACTCTTTCGCTAGTGGATTATAGAGATCTTGATAGAAGAGGCACTAGATTTCAATTTAGAAAAAAAGGGATGCAGCTTACCCTAGACGGGATATCAAAAGGCTATATTACTGATAAGATCCATGCTCTATTAAAAAATGCAGGCTTCTCGAATATCCTCATAAATTTAGGAGAATACCGTGCGCTCGGCACAAGAGAAGGAAGCAAACCCTGGAAGCTCCATCTTGATCAATCCGAACCAAATGGAGAACTGAAGGGTAAAATTTTAGAACTCTCCGATGGAGCTGTCTCCATTAGCTGTGGCTCTGAGCATATATTCTCAGTATCTGATAATGCTCACCACCTCATAAACCCGATAGACGGAAAGTGTTTTCCCGCTTCTCGCACCATAGCCATTAAGGCTCCAGACGCCACCACTGCAGATGCCTTATCCACTGCATGTGCTGTCACTACGCCTGAAAAGGCAGTCGCCATCTTAGAGCGCTTCCCTGGATCAACTCTCCTCTACGATACCATGATATCTTGACTCTCCTTTAAAAGAGCCAATTTAGTACAGGCTTATTCAAACTAAGAGCTTATCGAGCTTCTTTAACCGCATGAAGGTTTTTAGTATTACCTGCATGCTTATTACTCTTCACCTTTGTGTGTCTTTTACTACGTGTCGTATACCAATAATACTCACCTTTAGTCTCTGAATCTACTTCAATGTCTGAGCTATACTCTGCAACGATTACCGTATCACGATAATCAGGCATATCTTTAGGAACTTGGATTTTGGTCACCTTATCTTCTGAGTCGTAGGAAACAGACAGAGCTTCTTTTTTCTCATCCGCTAAGAAATACACTTTTTCAGGTTCTCCGATAATACCATTAAATTCTATACCTTCAGGCTTCCATTCCAAGACATGCAGAAAGAGTTTATTCTCTTTTTGCGTAATGCTTCCCCACCAAAAATCGTAGTCTACTGGTGAAGAAGTCGTTCCATAAATAGAGTCACCGTTCACGCGCATCCACTCCCCAACTTCTTTTAGGCGCTTTTTTTCTTCTGGAAGGATATTCCCTTGAGGGTCAGGCCCCACATTTAGAAGAAGGTTCACCCCGCGAGAGGCACAAAGCGCTAAAAATTCCACAATGTCTTTAGAGCTTTTCCATGCATCATCATTCTTATCATACCCCCAATTATGACGCATAGTCATACAGGTTTCAGAATCCTCCTGCATCCGTTGCGAAGGCAACATTCTATCTGGAAGTGAATTAAAATCAGCATAAATCTGTTTGTCGACTGGCACTTGACGAGAGTAAAGGCGACTACAAATCACACAATCTGGTTGCAGTTCCCGAACTCGTGCACCTTGGCTGTCCGCTTCTACGACATTGCTTCCACCGACATCAAACCATAGGACTGTCATCTCTCCATAATTAGATAAAAGCTCATCTAGTTGCCCCTCTACAAAGGCAAGGTATTCCTTATTAGTCATCGTCCCTTTTGTCTTTCCACGGGAGCGGTGATACCAATCTTTAAACTGTGAGTAATACACTCCAAACTTAATTCCCTGCTTAGCGCACTCCTCTGAAAGCTCTTTGATAATATCACGCTTGAAAGGAGTAGCGTCCATCACTTCATAATCAGAATACTCAGTATCGAACAAACTAAAGCCATCATGGTGTTTAGAAGTAATAACCATATATTTCATGCCTGAATCCTTTGCGATAGACACCCACTCTTCCGCATCAAAATCCGTAGGGTTAAACTTAGGTGCTAATTTCTTGCGGTATTTAGCGCCCGGAATTGGAACACTATTCATTAGCCATTCCGCACTCGCACCACCTTGCTCCTTACCATAGTCCTTACCTTCCCACTCCCCACCAGCGACGGAGTAAAGCCCCCAGTGAATAAACATACCATACCGCGCCTCACGCCACCATTTCACGTGATCCTCTTCTTCTTGCTCTGCATTTGCGCTGAAGCTTGAGATCATAAGTAGCGTGACTGCAATGAGTAGATGGTAAAAAGACTTCATTGTTATTTTCTGCATATTTTTTTACGGTTATGATTGAATTCTTATTTCACGAATTTGCATTATTTAACTAATAAAATAAACTTAAAGTAAGTTACTATTTTTATAATCGTATACATAAATTAAGCCCTTATAAATAGAGTCATCAAATGTGAAAAAGCTCTTCTTACTCTTTCTCTCCATCACTCCCCCTTATTGCGGAAACCCCAAAGATTGTCTATATTTTGGCTGATGACTTGGGGTATGGAGATGTTCAGTGTTTAAATCCTGAGCGCGGGAAGATTGCCACGCCGCATATGGATCAAGTAGCCACAGACGGAATGACCTTCACAGATGCTCACACCTCTTCTTCTGTGTGTACACCCACGAGGTATAGCGTCATCACAGGGCGATATAGTTGGAGATCTAAACTTCAGAAAGGAGTCCTTGATGGATACGGATTTTCCCTTATTCCTACATCTCGGGTGACCGTGCCTAGCTTCCTTAAAGAGAATGGCTACAATACCGCTATGATTGGGAAATGGCACCTAGGATTAGGTATCTCAACAACTGATGGAAAAAAGCGAAAGCTAAAGGCAACCTAAAAGAAAAGAAAGGCAAGGGCGCATTCCCACCTGCAACACTTTCTAACATTGATTGGGACGGAACGATAAAAGGCGGTCCTTTCGATCTAGGGTTCGATTCCTGGTATGGCATATCAGCATCTCTTGATTATCCGCCATATGTGTGGATCAGAGATAATAAATGGGTAGGGAAAGGCACCCACGTAAAGGCGTTTAATAGATATGGACCAGCAACTGAAGACTTCGAAGCTATTGATGTCCTAGGTAAACTCGCTGTGGAATCTGTGAAATATATAAAAGTGATAAACCATTCTTCGCTTAAACACCCCTCCCTTCACCTCATACACCCATTGTGCCTGCTGAAAAATGGCAGGGGAAAAGTAAGATTAATTCCTATGCAGACTTTGTCATGCAAACTGATGACTTCGTCGGCAAGTAGTAAAAGCGCTCGATGAAAAAGGAATTTCAGAAAATACGCTCCTCATCGTCACTAGCGATAATGGGTGCTCTAAGAGCGCGAACTTCCCAGTTTTAGAAAAGCACGGACACTTTGCAAGCGCACAATTCCGTGGATCCAAGTCCGACATATGGGAAGGAGGACACCGAGTTCCCTACCTAGTCAAATGGCCAAAAGTCATCAAGGCAGTTAGCGTGTCTGATAATATAGTCTGCCAATCAGATCTCCTAGCCACTTGTGCAGACCTCTTAGGAAAAGAGCTCCCTAAAAATGCAGGTGAAGACAGCGAAAGTGTGTTGCCAATCTTTAAGGGAGAAAAGCCTATGTTCTGTCGTAAAGGAATCATCAATCATAGCGTAAGTGGACACTTCGCCTACCGTGAAGGAAAATGGAAACTCATCCTAGCATCGGGCTCTGCTGGATGGACCAAGCCTGGGAATTTGGCAGCTAAGAAAGCTGGGGCTCCAAAGGCACAGCTTTATGACTTAGAAGCTGATCCTGAAGAAAAGAAAAATCAGGCTCTCCATCAAGTTATGTGGAAAGGCGTTCAAATGACTATATTCATCTGAATGCAACCATCTCCTACTCTTAACTACTTAGGCTTACCTTTCTTAGAAATTCTCTCTATAGACCAATCTAGAGAAGTAATTATTTTCA
>CALLLS010000039.1 GCA_938008215.1 uncultured Verrucomicrobiales bacterium
GAGGATTCATCGAATCCTCCCTACCGCTTCGCCATATAATACAAGCAAAATGGGTAGGGCAATTTTGACAAAATCGCCGTTTCTAAAAGCTTTACCCTATTACGTTTTTTTGTCGTGTAGTGTGATTTTCTCTCTTTCGGCATTTAAAGAAAAAAAAGCTTAGAAACCTTCTCTACAATTTACGGGGGATAAACGGCGCTAGGATAACCACCAAGAAATAATAGCACCTTAAATCAACTGGCTTTTATCGCTTTTCAAAGCCGTTACCGAGTATGTAGGGTCATCAGGAAGAACCTCAATATCGATCAAGCTTCCTGCTTTTTCAAGCGAGTTACGGCAATCCGCCGAGAGATGCCGGAGCTTAAGAGACTTCCCCGCATTTTTATAGCGGGACTCTAAGGCGTTGATCGCTTCTAATGCGGTATAGTCACAGACGCGAGCATCTTCAAAATCGATCACAATATTTTTCACATCGGAACGCGCTTGAAACTTGTCCGTGAATTCTGGAACGGAGGCGAAGTAGAGCATCCCTTCCACGCCATAGATTCGCTCCTCAGGCGTATCTTTATGTAGAGTAACACGAACATGTTGCGAGCTTTTCACGGCGTAGAACAGAGCAGAGAGAAGAACTCCTACGAGAACGGCCAGCGCCAAATTATGCATAATCACAGTCACGGCGGTCACCGCTGCAATCACTAAGATTTCAGAGCTTCCTACTTTCCCAAGAGCCTTAAAGGTCGTCCAAGAAAAAGTGCTTATGACAATCATGAACATGACACCTACGAGTGCAGGCACAGGAATTTTCATAATAATATTTGCCCCAAAGATAATGAGAATGAAGAGGGTTAAGGCACCCGTGATGCCTGAGAGACGTCCTCGCCCACCATTCTTCATATTGATGAGGGATTGCCCGATCGTCGCACATCCGCCCATTCCTCCGAACAGTCCTGAAACGATATTAGCCGCACCTTGCGCGACACACTCTCGGCTACCGTGTCCACGAGTCTCGGTAATTTCATCAATGAGTTGTAGGGTAAGAAGTGATTCTATTAATCCAACCATCGCCACCGTTAATGAGATGGGGAGAATGATTTTATAGAATGACCAATCCGCCCATGGAACATTTGAGAGATTCGTAAGACCAGGAAGGGAACTATCAATCTTTGCCTCACCAGTGAGCATTATGAGAATATCTTTAATATCACGCGAATCAGGAAGGAAGGAGGTGATCCCAAAGATCACTAAGATGGCGACAAGACTGGCGGGAACCGCCTTTGTAAGTTTAGGGAGTATAACAATAATCACCATTGTTAAAGCGATGAGCCCAATCATGGTGAGAAGCTCATTGTTAGGAAGCCATGTGGATGCCATGTGCCCGCCCGCATCAAAGGAAACGGTCGATTTAAAGAAGAGGAGCTGACCCAGAGCGATAAGGATCGCCAGTCCATTCACGAACCCCATCATTACAGGGTGTGGAATAAGCCGTATAAAACGCCCCAACTTAGTAACACCTACGATTACTTGGATGAGTCCAGCAAAAAGAAGAGCCGCTACTAAATACTGTAACCCTAAATCATCAGGAGTGACGCCTGAAAGATTGCCACCCTTTTCAAGAGTCTCCAAGCCAGTCTGTTTCCCTATCTGAAAGGCTTTTGCCGCTACGATGGCGATCGCACCCGTGGCACCACAAATCATACCCGGACGCCCACCAAATGCTGCCGTGATAATCCCCACGAAAACAGCTGACCAGAGTCCTACCATTGGATTCACACCTGCAATAAAGGAAAAAGCAATCGCCTCTGGAACAAGTAGCAAAGCAACGGTAATGCCAGAGAGCAGGTCATTTTTAATCTGTAGGTGACCACCAAGTTTATTAATGAAAGCACTCATTTCTATGAAAACGTGGAGTCAAGAAAAGAAAAAGGGCAAGTATTTTCGTTTTATGTTTTATGTTTTTATTAGGACAAGTTACGTAATCCAGAGATCTTGAATGCTTCTCAATACAGTGAAACCAGGGTAGAGGCGGCTATCGCAATAGTCGGGTCTGTCTTCATTCATATCATAGTATTCCTTCTGCTCATTGTCTGGCTTACCATAGCTAGCCATACGGCGATTAAAAGCTTAGCCGATAAGAAAACGACAGAACCTGAGAAACAATATATACTTCTCAATCCAGAATACTTTCAAGAAAAGGAGGAATCAACACCTGTTAAAAAGAGGTTTGCAAAGGTCAACCCATCTATACCTGTTCAAGAAGTAAAAGAAGCGAATTTAATAGGTGAAAAAAGTGCTCTCGGAGCCTCTGAAACAACGCTCGATATGGGAGACCCTAATATGCCGACGCAAATAACGAGGGAAGATCTCGATCAAGAATTACCTAACACCTTTAATGCAGATTTCATTGATGGGGAAATAGAGAGAAACCCTGCTCCAGATAATAATGCCAGCGAGAAACAGGTTATCGAGATCGTTAAACAAAGCGCGGAAATTGCAGATTCGGTAGATGATGGAGAAAGTGTAGAGGAGAAATTAGCTAAACCAACAGAACAAACCAAAGAAGAGACGGCAGAAACAATTACCCAAGTGCCTGTCCCTGAAAAAGCTACCGAAAATCAGCTTAAACCGGTAGAAAATGAACCTGTAGAGAGAGCAGAACTAGATACCACCGAAGGAAAAAAGAAGAATGAGCGAGGGTTACCTAAAAAAGTGGAGCTCTCACAGAAGTCCCAAGCTGGGTTCCAAACTCAGCAACGAAAAACACGAATCGTAGGATCACTATCACGCGACGGAGCAAGCTCACTGGAAGTGCAAAAAACTGCCTTAGGAAAGTATTATGGCACGATCAGTAAAATCATTGAGCGAAAGTGGCAACAAAACTGCCTCCAATACCGTGAGCACATTCAACCTGGCGTCATTTCCATGCAGTTCCTAGTAGATGCTGACGGATCCGTCTCTAATCCAAAGCCTCATGACGTCGTATCGACAAGTCCTATCCAAGTAGGGTTCACGATGAAAGCGATCCGTTCCTCACAGCTCCCTCCAATGCCAACTGCAGTTAAAAGTGAGCTTGGCGGTGAGCGGCTAGAGCTGATTTATAACTTTTATTTCTAGGCTAAGATCCATTCCGCATGCCTAAGAGACCACTTCCACGAGGTCTAAATATTCTTGAATCCCTTCCTGCGGGGTTGTTGCTCTCATCAGGGACTCCCCCACTAAGATAGCGTTTGCCCCTGCATTTAAGACTCTCTGCCCATCAGCCGCTCCTTTTAGTCCAGACTCAGAAACGAGTAAAATATGGTCTGGCACTTCTTCCGCAAGAGCTTCAGTCACTGAGAGGTCAGTTACAAAGGTCTTCAAGTTTCGATTGTTAATCCCTAATAGGTCTATGCCCTCTATCTCCAATGCTCGCTCAAGCTCCTGAAGATTATGCACTTCCACTAGGACATCCAGCTGAAGATCCTTAGCAGTATTAAACAAGCGTTTCATCTGCTCGTCATCAAGAGCCGCCACAATTAATAAAATAGCATCTGCCCCTGCTACTACTGCTTCATAGATCTGAGTTTCATGAACAGTGAAATCCTTTCGTAGAAGCGGAATCGGGCTTCCTTTGGCTATTTTCACAAAGTCTGCTAGCGAACCCTTAAAGAACTTCTGATCAGTGAGGATAGACATACAGCTCGCCCCACCTTGGATATAGAGATCCGCTTGGTTTACGGCATTAAAGTCTGGATCGATAATCCCCGCGGAAGGAGAGGCTTGCTTTACTTCCGCAATCACTCCAAGTAACCCCTCTCCTCTATCCAGTGCAGTGCGAAACCCCTTAAAATCGTTACGCGCTAAAGCCGCCGCTCGCAGCTTCTCCTCTTGTGGCTTAAGCAGCTCTACTTCCGTCCACTTGTGCGCAATGATTTCAGCAAGCTTGTCCGATTCGATTTTTGCCATAAATTCTGCTACTCAACATTTCTTAAAATAACCACTGAAATTTCCTTTTTCTGATAAGAAGTTACAGAAACTAGAGAGTGCTTTTTTCTACCTTTCCATGAAGCCTAACCGCAAGCACCATAGTGAAGGATACGATCATAGTTCCAATCATAATCCAAACCGATAGCTTTTCACTCTGGATGAAGGCAACAGAGAGAAGAACTCCTGATATGGGGATCATAAAACGCAGTGATGCTAAAAGGGATACAGGATACCGCGTAGAAAGCTCATACCAAACCGAAAAAGCAGTGGCGGAGACAAAAGCCAAATAAAGCGTGATCAGTATTACCGGGGGAGAAAAAAGAGCTGGCGAATCTGGCATAGCTGGCAAGCCTATCATGCAAAGAGCTACCCCACCAGAAAAGAGGGAAAAGCCCGTCGCTGTCCGCGCTTTCATCGTAGGCTTAATTTTACTAAAGAGGAGCACAGCCAACGTTCCACATAAAGTTGCGAGTAACATAACCGCTACACCCAGAAGTGGATTAAATGAAGGGTCTCCAGGAGAATATACCGCCATTGACACCCCAAGAGCACCCAGAACTAAAATCCCCCAAACCTTCCAGCCCTTCCCCCACTCTGCTTTACCGAAAAGAGGTGCGAGCAAAAGCCACCAAAAGCTCCCACTCGCTGACATAAGTGAACAGAGACTGGAACTCGCCAAGGAGAGCGCCAGATAAAAGAAGATATACTGGAGCAACGTCTGGCACAGAGCCATCCCCCCCATATAACGTAGTGGCGTCTGCCTGAGCTGCTTAAAGGGTGAACGTGATATGAGCAACAGCCCCAATCCTGAAAGAGTAAAACGCACTCCCGCAAACCACCAACGCGTATGCATAGAAACCTCTATACTTTGCTCCGCCCAAATACTGTAAACGTATTTTATACAAGGAAAGGCACTCCCCCACAAAAGCGCACAAAATGCCGCCCCCAGAACAGCCTTCCATCTCTTTAGTTCCGTATTTGGATGACCCTGTGCCTCACTCATAGTGTTTACTAATTGATGTACATTCTACGAAATGAGAAAAAACAACTATTTTGTGCAGTTTACTCTTGAACTTCCTTTCCTCTCTCATTAACACTTTCCATCCTATCACAAAAAGCGGGTGTAGCTCAGCGGTAGAGCGCGACCTTGCCAAGGTCGATGTCGAGAGTTCGAATCTCTTCACCCGCTCCATTATTCTATATAGGATTCCGCCCCTTCAGGCGGTTTTTTTATGACCTCAGCTTTGCCACCACTGCAAGAATACGGTAACTAAACGGCAAGGAGTTCCTAAATATTTCTCACCTGAATTGCTGTCATGGGTAAAGTAGCGAGCTTAACGCCTAGGAAAAGAGCTTCTTAGAACCACTCAGTGCAAAAAATACTCGCTCTGGGTCACTAAAATATTTTACATCCACCCAAATCTCTTTTCAGTCTGGGTTTCCAGAAGTTCCCATTATGAAAAAAATTCTAATTATCGGCGGTTCTACTCATAGCAAATCAATAAACCGCACATTTGCAAAACAAGCCGGCTCACTAATCACAGATATAGAAAGAATAGAACTAGATCTTAATGACTTTGAAATGCCCATCTATTCTGAAGATAGAGAGAACGATGGAGGTATCCCAGATCAAGCTCAACGCTTCCTAAAAATCATTCAAGATGCAGACGGTATAATCCTTTCACTTGCGGAACACAACGGGAGCTATACATCAGCATTTAAGAATATACTGGATTGGACATCACGTCAGGAACGAAACTTATGGTCACAGAAACCAATACTTCTACTAGCTACATCACCTGGTAAGGGAGGAGCTAAATTCGTATTAAAATCGGCTGAGGATTATTTCCCTCATCTAGGAGCTGACATCATAGCAGCCTATTCTCTACCCTCTTTCTACGATAATTTCTCAGCTGAAAAAGGAATCACTAATACCTCACTAAAAACTGAATTTGACAAAGTAATCGATACATTTTCAAATTCTATAAAAAGCTAAATAAGACTAATTCCTAACATCCAATCTACACAGTTATGAAAGTAAGAAAATCAAATGAAAGAGGATCAGCCGATCACGGGTGGCTCAAAAGTAAGCATTCGTTTAGCTTCGCAA
>CALLLS010000040.1 GCA_938008215.1 uncultured Verrucomicrobiales bacterium
TTATCCCTTGGGATAGGTTTGGCGCAGATTTATGTCGTTGGGTTTGAACTTCACCGCTTTTATGCACCATCTTGGATCTTTATCACATGTGCTGTATTGTTAATATTTGTTCCGAATGGGGATGAAAACAAAAGCTCTTACTGGATTTTTGGTGGGTTAACGGCACTATCCATTTATTTAGCATTGCGAGGCCAATTGTCTGATGTTCCCGTTTTAACGCATAAAGAATACCCAGTCTTCTTCTACGGTATGGTAACCTTTTTAAGCGCTTACCTCCTATCACGTAATAAAGCTTTTTTAGTCCTGATAATCGCTTTTAGCTCCTTTCTGCTTCTTATCCAGTTAGGGTATAATCTAGTGCCTGAAAAAGAATTTGGTAACTTGCCTAAGGCTTGGGGAGAAGCTCCAGGACAAACAAAGATGTTTGGATTCTTTCGGCACCATAATCCCTTCGCCTCTTATTGCGCTTTAAATACAGCCGTTTTGGCAGGATTAGCCTTTATTAGGTCGCCACACATAATCTTAAATTCTTTATGGAAGGTATTGTGCCTCGGCTTGGCAGTTTTTACAATCTTTGGAGCCTATGTAAGTGGAAGCCGATTAGGAACGGGAGCTTCATTGGTAGCATTATTAGTGTCCGGTTTTATGTGTCTCGGGATAGGATTTCTTTTTAAGGCGGGGAAATCCCCTAGCTTAAATAAGACCATTCTAGTCCTAGGAATAGCATTATTCAGTGGTATTACTGCGATTTTTGGGGTTACGAAAGTATTCGAGAAAGTCTCTGAGCAACGAGGAAAATCTGGAGATGTTCAGGAGGATATATCTGGAGACATGAGAATTCCTGCTGCAGGTATCGGTTTTGCATTATGGATGAAGGATCCCGTGTTCGGGAAAGGGCCGCGAGCTTATTCGTATTACGCACCTAGGCTTAGGGCGGGGACAGCTATGCCTCCACACGTTTCAGATGCAGAGATGGTGCATAATGATTACATACAGACTCTCGCAGAGTATGGTATTATAGGGTTACTGCTGATTATATTTTCTTTGTTTGTAATCGTGCTCTATACTTGGAGGCTTGCTTGGCAAAAAAGAAGTGAGGATGCTATTTGGTATCTTGCACCTGTTATCTCAACAAGTGCGGTCTGTGCCGTAATGGTTCATAATGTCGGAGATTTTACGATGCATAATACTCCCATATTTATTCAATTAAGCTTAATTTTAGGCAGCTCTTATGGGTGGGTTTCGAGAGACTCATATATTGAAAGAGGTGAGGACAAAAAGGGGATCGCTTCATTTATACTTAAGTCGGTGCTATTATTGATCTCGCTCGGCTGTTTTATTTGGATCGGGCATAAGCAAATCTTCCATAATGCATTGCTAGTAAAATATGACTTCAATAAATGGATGAAGGGCAGAGATACGCATATTGTGACCGCTAGAGAGGCTGCACAAAAAGCTCCAGATCCATTCATTCTGGAAGACCTGTCTATCCAACTCTTGAAGAACCTGCCAACTGCACCAGCTAAAAAGCAGTTACTCTTAGAGGTAGAAACTTTATCGGAAAAAGGATACGAAATGCATCCTTACCGACTTCCGTTACTTACAAACTACGCGCGTGTAAAACTAGATTTGGGGAAATTAGACGAGGCTGAAAATCTTATCATAGAAAGCTTCGAGTGCGTAGGAGAGGGATGGAAACGCTATGAGTTAGGAATGCTTGCGGAAGTGTATTTATTAAAAAAAGGAGAGGCTTTTTGGAGGGAAAGAAAGCCTGAACTCGCAATGGCTTATTTTAATAAGGCTTTAGATTATAACCAAAAAGGATACCGCAAGCCAAGCGAGGCTCAAAATGAATTCAGAAAGAATTCTAGGGTGAAAATAGAAAATTACGTAAAAACGCTTGATTCTGGAAAAGTGAAGCCGCAAGAGAACGTGGAATTTTTTAACGGCTACGGACTCTAGAGGATCTACGTTTTCTATTAATTATTATGAATCGTAATGGCATATCCACGCAGATACTTCAGTTAGTAGACGGGGGGCTTGTCTTCGCTTCTTTCTGGTTAACTGCGAGTCTAAGGGACCCCATTAGAAATGTTTTGGGGATGTCTTCCATAGACAGTAGCCCATTAGAGGGTTTGAGTGTCATTATTGGCATAGCGGTTTTTGTCGTGCCACTCATTCTGGAGTCCAGTGGATTCTATATTCTTAGGGGAGGAATTATAAGAGCTCTGAAAGTAGCTTGTGTAGGGGTTTCTATTTCCTCTGCAATTCTTGTAGTGCTAATGGTGGCTATAAAAATCCCCATTGAAAGTAGGTTCTTTTTCCTAGGCTTGCCTCCTATACTTATTCTGGTTCTTATTTTCAGAAAATGGTTAGTCCATTGCTATTTGACGAACCGCGCGGCTCATGAAGCAAGAAAATCCTCAGTGCAGCTTTTTGGAACTGAAGAAGAAACAAAAAGCTTTTTAGAAAACTTAAACCCTGAAGAACAGCTTAATTGGGATATTAAAAACTCTCTCGATCTAGATGAAATAGAAATCAATAATCTTGTAGATATTCTTAAAGAAGGATCGATAGCGAGAGCAGTCTTCGTTTCTAGTAAAACAGAGTTTAGTCGCGTCAGTAGAGCGGTTGAGCTTTGTGAATCGATGGGAGTGGAAACGATGGTGGCGGCAGATTTCTTAAGAACAAAGCTTTCTATTCCTGAAATTAATCAAATAGGTGGACGTACGATGATTACTCTGAGGTCTACTCCCTCCGTTTCTTATGCTCTTGTCGCAAAAAAGCTTTTAGATAGGATAGGCAGCGCAATTTTGATTCTCGCCTCGCTACCTTTTTGGATTGTAGCGATGGTCGGAATTAAGATTACTAGTCCCAAGGCTTCAGTGTTTTTCAAGCAAAAGCGCGCTGGGCTTTACGGTAGACCTTTTACGATGTGGAAGTTTCGCACCATGCGCCCAAACTCGGAAGCCTTGCGTGACCAAATCATCGCTGAACATGGAAATCAGATGGACGGCCCCGTATTTAAATTAGATAACGACCCGCGCGTTTTCGCTTTCGGTAAAATCTTAAGAAAGACCTCTATCGATGAGCTTCCACAACTGATTAATGTATTCATGGGAGAAATGAGTCTAGTTGGACCGCGTCCTTTGCCTCTGGTAGAAGTGGAAGACTTTCAGAAATCTGAGCATAGGCGCCGGCTAAGTGTGAAACCTGGAATAACTTGTTATTGGCAGGCTGGTGGAAGAAACACTATTACTAGTTTTGAAGAATGGGTAGATCTTGACTTAAAATATATTGATAATTGGTCTTTCTTACTAGATATAAAAATTCTCTTGATGACCATTCCTGCGGTGCTCTTTAAAAAAGGTGCTAAGTAATATTAAGTCATCTTTTATATTCATATCACAACACACACAACACACATAGATTATGAAACTTATTAGTGGCTCCGCTCACCCTGAATTAGCAAAAGAAGTAGCGGAATTTACGGGGATACCGCTCACAGATGTAACGATCTCATCTTTTCCTGACGGTGAAACCTTAGTGCAGATTAATGAAAATGTGAGAGGGCAAGATGTATTCATTATCCAGCCTACATCCCCACCTACAAACCATAATTTAATGGAGCTTCTCATCACTGTAGATGCTGCCAGACGCGCTAGTGTCAGAAGTATTACCGCAGTGATTCCCTTTTTTGGCTATGCGAGACAAGATCGAAAAGATAAATCTAGAATGCCGATTACCGCAAAGCTTGTAGCAAACCTCATCACTGCTGCTGGGGTTAACCGAGTGATCACATTAGATCTTCATGCTGCACAGATCCAAGGCTTTTTTGATATCCCAGTGGATCACCTTTCCGCCGAGCCGACGCTCGTAAAGCATATTTGGCAAGAGCTAGAAGGCAATACCAGTAACCTCACTGTAGTTGCTCCTGATGTAGGCGCTGTGAAATTAGCAAAGCAATATTCTCAGTCTTTAAAAGCAGAGTTTGCAATTGTCGCTAAGCACCGCACAAGTGCTACCACGGTAGAAGCGATGAACGTCATCGGTGAAGTGAAAGATCGCGACGTGTTCATTATCGATGATATGACAGAAACGGCAGGCACGCTTTGTGCCGCCGCTAAAATTATAAAAGAGAATGGAGCAAAAAGAATTTTTGCAGGTGTTTCACATGCTGTGATCGGAGAGATGGGGCGTCAGCGCATTAAAGACTCACCTATTGAGCAAGTCATCACTACGAACTCAACCCCAGTGCAAGAAACAGACAAAGTGAAGGCATTATCGATCGCTCCTTTCCTTGGTGAGGCTATTGTCCGCATAAATAGTGGTAAATCAGTGAGTTCTCTCTTTGACATTGATCTAACAACACGCTAAGAGACTCGCCCTTCACGGCGCAAAACCGTCTTGAGGCAACCTATAATTACTATGGCAAAACGATTACTAAATGCGGAAACACGCAAGAGAACAGGTTCAGGAGTTCTGAAACAAATGCGTAGAGAAGGCTTCATTCCATGCGTTGTTTATGGAGGTGGTGAAGAAAACCAAAACCTTAAAATTCCATATAAAGCATTTTACGATTTCTTGAAAGATGCTCCTTCTTCTAATATTCTTTTAGATCTCGATATTGAAGGAAAGAGCCAACAAGTGTTCATTCAAGATATTCAATTTGACGATCTTAAACAAGAAATGGTGCATGCAGATTTCCTTGCCGTAAATGATAAGGTAGAGCTTAAAGCAGAAATTCCTGTGACTCTTGCAGGAGTGCCTAAGGGTGTGAAAGAAGGAGGACTCCTAGAGCAACTTCTATATACGATTCCTATCACTTGTCTTCCTCAAGATCTCCCTGAAACATTAACTACTGATGTTGAGCATCTTAATGTGGGTGATGCACATCATATTGGTGAGATGAAACTCCCTAAGGGTGTTGTTTCTCAGCTAAGTGAGACAGTGGTTGTCGCTCTCGTCGCGAAAACTCGTGTTGCACAGTCAGTGGATGCTGAGGATGTTGCAGGAGAGGAAGGTGGAGAAGCTGCTGAAGGTGAGGCAGAGACGGCTTCAGAAGAATAAAACTAAAAATTTAATAAAAAGCCCTGAAGCTCCTTGCGTGCTTCGGGGCTTTTTCATTTATTATGAGAGATGATTGAGGCTTCGACAAAACAACCTACAGCGATTACCCCAATAAGAATGGTGGTAGGACTAGGAAACCCAGGGACTCAATATGTAGGCACGAGACATAATGTAGGTTTTGACGTGCTAGATCGGCTTATAATAGGAACAGGGGAGAGTTACAAGAGGGAGAAAAAGTGGATCGCAGAAGTAGCTAAAGTTGGCAGAACTCACCTGGTAAAGCCTCTTACCTTCATGAATGAGAGCGGAAAAACAGTTGGTGCCATGGCAAATTTTTACAGCTTAAGTCCAGAAGAAATTTTAGTCATCACGGATGATGTTTCATTAGAAACAGGATCTCTTCGTATAAGAGTAAGTGGAAGTCATGGAGGGCAAAACGGTATGAAGTCTATTATTCAACATCTAGGTTCTAATGCTTTTCCTCGCCTTAAAATTGGAGTGGGGAAATGCAGTGGGGCGAGCTTAACTGGGCATGTTTTAGGGAAATTCCCACCTACAGAGCAAGAAACGGTTGAAAACATGCTTGCAACTGCTTCTCAAGCAGTACAAGTATGTCTCTCCCATGGAATTGAGGCTGCGGCTAACCAATTCAATATTACCAATAAGCCTCCTAAAGAAGAAACAGAATGAGCAGAAAATACGAAGCACTAATAGTTGTAGATACCAAAGGCAAAGAGCAATCTATTAAAGACTTTCAAGACGGAATCTCTAAAGAGCTAGAAGCGGAAGGCGCAAAGTTATCTAAGACAGAACAGCTTGGAAAGAAGACCTTTGCCTACAATGCGCGTAAGCTTGAAGGAGCTCATTATCTTCATTATAATTTTGAAGCAGAACCTGCTGCGATTGACAAAATCAAAGCGAAGCTCGCTTTAAATTCAGACATTTACATGCAGTATTATCAGCGTGTAAATTAATTATATCTTAATCATATATTTACCATTGTTTTAGGATTGCAAGATCCTAGAATAATAATCACTTTAACATTATGGGAGATTTTAATAAAGTTATGATCCTCGGGCGCCTCACGAGAGATCCAGAGGTTCGCTATACGCCTAGTGGCACCCCAGTTTGTGATTTAGGATTGGCTACAAACCGTAGAATTCCCTCAGGTGAAGGTCAGTGGAAAGATGAAACAACATACATTGACGTTACCCTTTGGCGCAGACAAGCTGAAGTAGCAGGACAGTACCTTGCTAAGGGGAGAGAAGTATTTATCGAGGGCTACCTTTCTATGGACTCTTGGGAAGATAAAAATACTGGGCAAAAAAGAAGTAAGTTAAAGGTGGTTTGTGATAATATGCAGCTCATCGGCGGTGGCGGTGGCGGTGGAAACCAAGCTGCCCAGAGCAGTGCCCGCCCTCAAACTCAGAACCCTAGTTACAGCCAACCACAAAGTGCAGATAATCAAGCTCCTGTAACTCCATCTGAACCAGTTTTTGAGCCAGAAGAAGAGGATGACATCCCATTCTGATCATTAATTATTAAATTTTCATTAAGCTCCTCATTATTTATGTGGGGCTTTTTTCTTTTTAAACACATTCTTAATCGATAAAGGGTTACTGTATTGAGTGATATACCAAGAGATGCACATCGTGGACGCCTAGGATTTTTCCTAGTATTACTCCTTATTGCTGTAGGGTCATTACTTATTCTTTTCCCAGCTTGGTTACCTAAGTATTCTGCTGTTGGGGAGGACGGGGTGGTAGAGATGTTACAGCTGCTGCTCCTTATCTTATCAGCGTGCCTATATTTTGCGGCCGCACCACATGCGGGAAGACTTAAGCCTATATTTTTTGCGTTAGGTCTTGGCGCAGTTGCAGGTGCAATTGGAGAATACGCAGGACAGCTTGAAAAAATGCTGCCTATTAATTCTGACTGGTTGGTCTCTCCCATTCTTGTAATTATCGCATGGAAGATTTTGTTTAACTTTAAAGCCTTTTCTCGTTTTTGGGGGTATGCTTCCAAAAAGCCTGCCGCGGGGTTTCTACTAGCAGGTATTATTATAGCATATGTTTTCGGAGAAGTGTTCGGCTCTAAGCACTTTTGGAAAGCGAGCTTAGGAGAAGGGTATCATCCCCAGACTCCAGAAGTTGTTGAATCTTATTTAGAACTCCTCGCGTGTTATTTCATCTTTGTTTCCTCTATTGGGTTTTGTTTGCCTGTAACCAAGAGAGATAAAAATCCTGAGATGAAGTGAACCTCCAAGATACAGTTAGTGTTTTCTTACCGAAATTTTAGATGGCAAATTGAATATCTAGGCTTGTTAAGCCTGGAGCTTGTTTTGTCCTTATTTAGTCTTTCTACGGTCTTTCGTTTGGGAGAATTCTTAGGTCAGATTGTCTATTGGCTGAGCCCAAAGTATCGTTGTATAGTAAGCAGAAACTTATCTATGACTCAGAATCGTGATGCCCTGTCTCATCCCGCTGATGAAGAGGTACAAGAAGTATTTCGAAAAAACGGCGGAAATTTACTCACTACGCTTTCAGCAGGTAAGCAGAAACTTAAAAACCTGGATGACCATTTGGAGATTAATGGTTTAGAGGCAATGGAGGCTGAACTTAAGCATACGGGTGTCTTACTTGTCCTCGGCCATATGGGAAATTGGGAAATTCTTACAAAGCTTACGGAACTCCTTAAAGATAAAAACCCTCTCGGTGCTCTATACCGCCCACTAAACAACCCGAAAGTAAATGAGCTGATCTTATCAAGGCGTAAGGTAGCTGGGATGTCACTGATAAGCTCCAAGAGCCCTGCGTTTACAATCATGAGACTTTTAAAGAAAAATGGAGTGATGTGTATCTTATCTGATCAAAGGATTGGAAAGAAAGGCTCGTTAGCCTCTTTCTTCGGCCGAGTGACTCCATGTTCGAGGCTTGCCCACACCCTCCATGAAAAGTCGCAGGTCCCAGTTTTTACACTCTCCATGAAAAGCATGCGCCCTGGAAAATGGAGTTTAGAGATCACCAAAGTTAAAGAGCCTACACAGCAAAATATCATGGATACCCTTGCTTTGTCTATGGAGCGTTCGCTTTCAGATTGCTTTTGGTTTCAAGACAGGTTTCAGGAATTCCCTAGTAAGTCTCTTATTGAGGCAGAAGGAGGGGAGAGTTCACGTGTTTACGGCCTCAAGCCCATACGAGGCATCGTGGAATCTCAAGCTATTTTTGATGCAAACCCTCAAATTAAAGAAAAGCTACCTACTAATTATCCCATTGAATTTTGGGATAAAGGAGCGAAACCAGACAGTTCCTACTTTGCGATTGGGAGCAGTCGACAATTCCATAAGGCGTGTCATCGGGTAGGTCTTAAAAAAGCCTGCCTCACTCCTGAGAGAGCTTTGCGTGTGTTGTCTCGTTGAATAAATCAGAGTAAATCTTTAAGCACCCCTCTTGCATCTTTTCTAGAGAAAAAGGATTATCTATGTTTGGGACTATTGGGCACTCTTTATACCATTGTTCTAAGAGTGAAACGAGTGCCCCTTTATTTCCAAGTTCTATTTCACCTTCGGGGAAAAGAGCGGAGAGTTGCTCCTGCACGCCTCCGTGCGAATACCCAGCGACTGGAATTCCTAGTCTAAGAGCTTCTAAGCTTACACGCCCAAATGCTTCTGGCTTTGTGGAAAGAGTTAGCACCACATCACTTACTGCCATGATGTCTTTTAGGTCGCTACGATGACCTAGGAATCGGATTTCATTATTTAGCTCAAGTGCATTTACTTGATCCTTTAACGCATAGAGAAAGTCTTGTTTTTTCTCATGTGCCCCGCCTGCAAACCAACCTTGCACAGGAATTCCCTTTTCTTTTAGCGCGAAGATTACTTCTATAAAATCCTCCCCCCCTTTCCATCCCGTGATGCGTCCCGGAAGGGTGATAATAAAGGCGTTTCCAGCCGATACACGTAGCTCTTGCACTCTAGAATTGGCAGGAGGCTCATAATCAAAGGTATAGTCTGAGTCGGATACGCCCCGATGCACCACCGCGACCTTGTTCATATCCGTGTTGGCATAGTTCTCACGAATGTGGTTTTTTACCGACTCAGAGACCGCTATGACGCGCTCACCCTTCGTCATGATCTCAGAGTAAGGGGAGACACTATGGAATCCGTGAAAGGTTGTCATAAAGCGCGTGTGAGACTCCTTTCGTAACCCTTTCCATGCGAGATAGGAAATCCATGCGGGCACTCTTGAGCGAGCGTGGATAATATCTATACCTTCTTCTAGCAGAAGTCTCCGCAGATGTTTGATTTGTAAAAGAGAGAAGAGGGACTTCTTATGGACTGGCATCTGGATATGTCTTCCTCCCTCTGCCTCTAGTTGAGGAACTAATCGTCCCCCATTTGAGATTACGATTGATTCATGCCCTGCCTCTACGAGCGCCTTACTGATCTCTAGAGTCCCACGTTCCACTCCGCCACTTTCTAGCTCAGGAAGGATTTGGACAATTTTCATAGTATTTGTAAGGCCGCAAGACGTTCCGTAGATCTAAAACGCGGCGAGTAACTCCACCTCGAAGAAGAGAGGGGAGTATGGTGGAATGTCAGATCCTGCTCCACGTTCTCCATAGGCGAGGTCTTCTGGAATGTAGAAGTGATAGGTGCTGCCCACGTTCATGAGCTTTAGCCCTTCTTGCCAACCTTGGATAACGGCATTTTGTGGAAACGTGGCAGGTTGTCCTCTCTCGTAACTGGAGTCAAAGACCGAGCCGTCCATGAGTTTTCCTTCATAATGTACCTTAACGGTCGCTCCAGCCCAACACTGTTGCCCAGAGCCTTCTTTAACAATCTTATAACGGAGTCCAGACTCTGTGGTTTCCACTCCCGCATCTTCTCCGTTCTTAGCCACCCATGCATCGCCAGCTTGTTTCTCCGACTCTTGTCGAATACTGCTGACGACCTTAGTCGCTTCCATATACTCTCTTAAGCCGATGCTTCTAGGCTCTAAGTTTTCTTTATCTGAGATCGCTTGTTCTACTATCTCGGTAAGGAGAACAGGGTCATTTAATGCCTCTTTTCCCATCTTTAAACCTAATTTGTAAGAGACGATCTCTAATGCCTTATCCTTGTCCATGGGACGAGAAGAACGGTATGAGAGCTTTTTTCAATAAGAATCATTTTTTTCTCCTTGTAAGCAGGAAGTTCCTTTACGCTTTTCTACGGAATGGAAGAGGTAATGGAAGATAGTGCAGCAGAGCTTACTCAGGAAAAAAGTGCGGCGACACAACCTGAAAAGGGCTATGCGATTTCTGTAAAAGGTCTGCACCGTTCTTTTATGAATGTGAAAGCAGTCAATGGTGTGAGCTTTGATGTTCCTCATGGTGCGGTTTGTGGTTTCGTAGGCGCGAATGGAGCGGGGAAGACCACGACCATGCGTATTCTCTCTACCCTAGATTACCCTTCAGGCGGGAAGGTGGAAGTTTGCGGATTAAACGTCGTCTATTTTCCGCATGAAGTTAGGAAGATCATTGGATGGATGCCAGATCACTTTGGAAAGTATCAGCACTTAACATGTGAAGAGTATCTAGATTTTTTTGCCCGTGCGGTAGGCTTAAAAGGAGAGGAGCGAAAAGAGCGCATGGAAGATGTCATAGACTTCGTGGGATTGGCTCCGCTGAGAGATCGCCTCAGTAATAAACTTTCTAAGGGTCAGACTCAAAGGTTAGGATTAGCGAGAGCCTTGCTCCATGACCCACAGGTGTTGATTATGGATGAGCCCGCAGCAGGGCTTGACCCCAAGGCGCGTGTGGAGCTAAAACATTTAATCCGTGTTCTAGCGGAAGAGGGAAAAACCATCCTGGTTTCCTCCCATATTCTATCTGAACTGGCGGAAATGTGTGACTCTCTCCTTTTCATCAATGAGGGGCGTATTGTTTATCATGGAGATGCGGAAAGCTTAATAGAGCAGAATGAAGCGTCTGCGAGTGTTGTGTATAATGTAGAGTTAGCAGAAAACTATGAACGCTTAGCAGAATGGGTGAGCTTAAATCCAGGAATTGAGTACGTGGAAACCACTAAAAAAGGTGGGCGAATACGTATCCTTAATAATGACCCAAAAGAAAGAGTAGCGGTGCTAGCCGCGATGGTGAGAGATGGACTTCCTGTCGTAGAGTATCATAAGGAAGAGCGGAAGCTAGAGGATGCTTTCATTGATGTCTTAGGAAATATTAACACATCAACAGAAGAAGTATGAGCACGTCCGTTAATAAGCATAGAAAAATGGAGAACTTCGCTGACTGGGTGAACCCCATGCTCGTCAAGGAGCTTAGGCAGGGATTGAGAAGTAATGCCTTCTTAGGAATGTTCCTGCTTTCTCAAGTGGTTCTATGCTTCATATTACTGATAGCGGTCGGGAATGATAATGTGATGAGGGCAGCCGATACCGCTGGTAAGGTAATCTTCGGGTTGTTTGCCTTTCTGGCGCTGGTTCTTCAGCCTTTACGCGGAATATCTACTTTAAGCAACGAATTGAAAGATGGGCACATGGAGCTGGTCTCCCTAACTCGACTTACGGCTTGGCGGACTGTTTGGAGTAAGTGGTGTGCGATTATGCTACAGTCTCTTTTACTTCTTACTGCTATTCTCCCCTTTATAACTCTTCGCTATTTTTTCGGGGGGGCGGACTTATTTATGGAAGTCATGATGTATGTCCTTGTTGTGATTTGCTCTGGCGCATTAACGGCAGGAATGGTCGCTAACTCTGCACTCAAGCTTCCTGTTCTTAGAGTCATTATCACACTTGGAATACTGATTGTAGGGTTTCAATTTTTTGTGATGGCCTCAGGGGGACGTATCTTTTCTTCTCGGCTAGCAACCTTTGGAATTACCTCAGTAGAATTTTGGTCAATGGTAGTAGGGATTCTAGTTGTTACAGCATTTCTTACCTTCGTTTTTCTTACGGTAGCGGTGCGTTCCTTTGCTCCTTTAGCAGAGAATCATTCCTCAGGAATTCGGCTCGTTTCGTTGATACTCTTATTAGCGGGAGGCACAGCTTTGTGGACATCATTTGGAGATTACATCAAAGAGGAATTAGGGTTTGTTCTCTATTTACTCCCGTTAATTATAATTGCCTTCTATAGCCTCACTGAAAAAAGCGCTGAAGTGGCTGCATATCTAGCAGTAAAGCAGAGAAAAAAACTCCGTTTAATAGATTGGGTTCTCGCTCCTGGATGGCAATTTGGCTTTTGGGCGTATTCTCTCGCGTTATTAATCTTCTTTATTGGAATTTTAGGTCACGCCGACAACTTTTTAAGAGACGATGAGGATCTAGTAATATTCAGTTTTTTATTTGCAGCACCTCTTGTCCCGCTCGTTGCTTTACTACTTTTGAAGAAGCGAATTCAATTTACGGGATATGCCATAGTGGGGATCATTTTATTCATCATTACGCTAGTATTGGCTATTCTTGTAGATGAGTTTAAGGGGCGGAACTATTCTTTTCTAGCCTGGGTATTTCTTCCAATTCCTCCGACTGCCCTTGGACCGGGAGATAAGTTGCCACATAGCCAAGAGGAACTATTTGCTTTTTGTGCAGTAGGGGTAAGTTTGCTTTATTGGGTAGGAATTGCGGTTGCCTCTATCCGTTCAATTAAGAAACAAGTATTGCAACAAGCCGATGTCTGACCCTCTAGCTTATCAAGAAGCATGGGAACGGATGATTCCCTACGCAGATAAGTTTTCGCTCCCATTCGGGCAGATGAAAATGCAGCAACGTGGCGGAGCATTAAGAAAGGCGGCTGCAGGGGGCTCAACCGAGTTTTATGATCACCGCCAATACTTTCCAGGCGATGATGTCCGTCATATTAACTGGGCAGCGACAGCGAGGAGTGGCATGGTCACGCTTAAGCAGTTTCAGCAAGAGTCTAGCCCCAAGGTGAATATCTACCTAGACGCGTCTGAGTCCATGCAGTATGATTCAGCTAAGTGGGCGAGAAGTCTTGATCTTCTCGCATTATGTGGACTTTCTGTCGTTAAGGCAGAAGGACAAGCGAATGTTATGGCCTGTAGAGGAGAGGAGAGGGCGCCTATATCTTTTGCACGACCAGAGGAGAATCAGTGGCTAGAAAAAATAGTGAAAACAGAGCAAGGGGAGTTTTCTCCACCAAAGGCACAGGGTATGCCCTCGTTTCACATTTATATCACGGACTTATTGTTTGAACTAGATCCCATGGAATGGGTGCGCAAGCATTGCCGTGCTCAGGACTGGAACCTCTTTTTTTCTCCCACTTGCCTCGCGGAAACTCATCCAGAGTGGGAACATCAAAGCCAACTTATTGACCCTGAGACCAAGCAACGGCAGGAGTTTAAAATCGATTATGCTTTTTGGAAGAGCTACAACGAGTCCTATAAGCGTCATTTCTCGCTTTGGCGTCAGGCGTTAGCGTCCAGTAATGGGGTTGCCGCGAGTGTAGCCAGTGAGCCCGAGTTCTATGAGGCAGCTTTAAAAGAAGCCGTGCCTAATGGGTTATTAACGCTTTAAGAATCGCGTCCATCTCCACTTCGTTCTCCTCAATGAGTTCCACAAGTCGGAGCTGGTTTCTAGCCCGTTCTAAGTTCTGTGTTTCTCTTTCTACGCGGAAGTAAACATCGCCGTTTAGGTAATCAGTGAGGAAGCGCATCGCGAGTTCCAGCGTGATGAGCTTTGCAGAGAAGACGAGGAGTTCTAGTTCCTTTTTACAAAGCGTGCCCTGAGCAGCTTCTAGATAGCCTTTAGTGATGGCTTTAAAGATATCTAAACGGCAGGTCACTTCTTCTTCGGCGGCGTCTTCGGGAACACTGTTGATGGAGGTTCTGACAAGATCCCCGAAGTCATAGAGCATAGACCCAGGCATGACAGTATCGAGGTCTATTACGCAAACGGCTTTATCCGTCTTCGCATCAAAGAGGACATTGGAGATCTTAGTGTCATTATGGGTGGTCCGAGTAGGAATTTCACCGCTTGTTCGTAATGTTTCGATCTTAGAAATCCAGCTCTTACGTGCTTCGATAAATTCAAGCTGCCTTGAGATGACGCCGGCGCGGTTGGCACGATTTTCTTCTACGGCTTTCTCTAGTTTCTCCAGTCGTTTTGGAGTATCATGAAAGTTTGGGATGATTTCTTCTAGGGTATCAGCTTCTAGACCGTCCATTTGCCGTAAGAACATGCCGAAGGCGCTCCCTGCTTCATAGGCTTGCTCTCTGGTCTCTACCTGCTCATGCCCGATGCAGTCTTCTAGATAATTAAAGGCACGCCAAAGCCCGCCTTTTCCATCGAGCATATAGTGCGCTCCGTCTAGAGTGGGTTCTAATTTGAGGTTCCGGGCACTTGGTGCAACCTCTTTAAGGTGTTGCGTTACCTTTTTAATATTCCCCATCACGAGTTCTGGCTTATTAAAGACTGCAGTATTAACGCGTTGTAAAACTAGATGTTCCTCTCCTTTTTCACTGGAGAGAGTAATTAGATAGGTGGCATTGATTAGCCCCCCGTGAAGAGTCTCGACCTTAGAAACCTTCGCTCCTACTACATATTGCGGAACTAGTTTTTCGAGAGTTTTTTGATGAGCCATTTTATCAGAGAGGGGGAGCGCGGGCGTCCTCGCCTGCATTAGGTTCTTATTTTTAGGCGATTTATCAAACACTCCTTAAAACGTTTTATCGCTTCTTAAGGCCTCTATTCTCTGCAGGACAGGAGGGTGAGAGTATTCTAGAAAGACTAAGAGCGGGTGTGGAGTAAGGTTTGAGAGGTTTTGTGCAGAGAGCTTTTTCAATGCACTAATAAGGTGGTTAGGGGTGCCTTGGTGCACCTTGGCGTAGTGATCTGCCTCGAACTCATGCTTCCGTGACCATAAATTCATAGCAAGCTGTAGGAGGAAAGAAATAGGCTTAAAGAGAATCCCAAAAAGAGCCAAACCAACGTAAAGTGGTTGTTGCCCTTCTGGGAACTTGAAGGCTTCATAAATAGTATTACTTATAGCGGTGTTTTGCGTGGTGAAAAGACCGATGAGATAGAAAATAACTGCGCTTTGAATGACCGACAGAACCATGCGTTGTACGATATGCTTACGCTTAAAGTGCCCGATTTCATGAGCGAGCACACCGACGAGCTCTTCGTTCGTTTGTTCCTCTATTAGAGTGTCATAAAGAGCTATTTTCTTATTCTTCCCGAAGCCTGTGAAAAAGGCGTTTGCCTTAGTGGAGCGCTTAGAGCCATCAATGACATAAAGCTCCGTCAGAGGGAACTCACACTTTTTTGCCATAGCGTTGATCTTATCCTTTAGCTCTCCATCCTCAAGAGGGGTGAACTTATTGAAGAGTGGCATGATATAGGTGGGCGCAAGATAAGTAAGGAGGAGTGAGATAACAGTAATAACAGCCCATGCCCAAATCCACGCGTTGGGAACGTTACCAAAAATCCAGAGGAGAAGCGCAAGGATTGGGCCGCCAATAACAACTGCTAGGATGAGGGACTTGATTTGATCTGAAATAAAGGTGGCGAGGCTCGTTTTATTAAAGCCGAATTTTTTCTCGAGAACGAACGTGGAGTAGATCTCAAACGGAAGGCTGATAATGAGGTTTCCAGCAAAGAGAAGCCCCAAATAACAAAGCCCAGTAACGATTTTTCCGAATCCCCAGCTGGTTACGAGATCATCTAACCACACGAACCCTCCGCAGAGCCAAAAGCCTAAAAGAAGAAAGAGGCTAAAAACAGAAGAGACAATATGGAACTGGGAGTTAGCGCGCGTGTAATGTTGAGACTTCTCATATTTTTCTTTATCAAAAACGTCAGCAAACTCTGAAGGGAGCTCAGGCTTAAGGTTTTTTAGATTTAATAAAGTAGCAATGAAGTCTAGCTTCCAAAGCAGGATCAGGAGAATAAGAAGGACAACGGCAAGAGGTGTCAT
>CALLLS010000041.1 GCA_938008215.1 uncultured Verrucomicrobiales bacterium
TGAGTTTGGAATACCCGAACTAAAAGAAGCGGTAAGAGATGGAAAGTTAAACATCCAAGCTGGAGTCAATATTGCTAGATTAAGAAATAATGACCAGCTCCAAGCCTTAGAACAGTTAGAGCAATTTGATACAAAACGGTTCACCAAGTAGAAAGGAAATATACAGATTATATCTATCTGTGTGTTATATATACTGAATCGACTAAAGCCCGATTCTTTTTTTCCTATATGAGTTGAACACCGCCCCCTTGCTTTTCATTGGTGGAGACTCTTTGACCCTACCCCCTATCACACCTCGCCACTAGTATCAGAGTGAGTGCATCAGGTAAGATATAGAAAAGAAGGTTAAAAGACACCTACTGTTACAAGCATAGTTACAATAAACGAAAAACGAGGACTCCAAAAAGCTTCAAATCCTTATAAATAAAGGGATGCAGGAGTGGTCGGAATGACAGGATTCGAACCTGCGACCTCACGTCCCCCAGACGCACGCGCTACCAGACTGCGCTACATTCCGATGTTTTATACTGGTGAAATTTCCCGTGGGTCATGCGGAAAAGGAAGGAGAGAATAATCGCTTAAATCCTCAATGGTCAAGAAGAGTCGGGTCGAAATAAGATTATTTTGATAGCTGAGGGACCATGCTTAACCAAGTGGAGCCTACGCCTATTGCAATTGCCGCAATAATAAGGGGCCTACTGAATGAATCATATTGCCCATTAACGAGATATAGCACGATGGCAATAAGCCCTAAGGCATAGACGAGTGCGCCTAAACCTCCAAAGGTTATTCTACCAGCCTTACTATTATTCAGGAATACTCTAGACCATGGTAAAGCGCCTATTGCCAGACTCCCACCGAGAATGGAGATGGGCAATACACCTAAGACGAATCCCGCTACCCCTAATATAAGGCCAAAGACAAAGCCGCCGCCAACGATTAGACCATCTAGCTTTTCGTTTTTATTTAGTGTGAGGCGAACTGTGGAGTCCTTTAAAATAAGAAAATGCCCTATACCGTTTGCAAGAAATGTCCAAAAGGCAAAGGTCAAGTAAGCAACAACCAGGGCGCCAGCAAGTAAGGGGCTGACATTTTCAAAAATCTTTTTCCCAAATCTAAAAGCAACATAAATCCCTATAAATATGGCAAAGCGATTATTCTGGGAGAATTTTTGCATGAAGAAGACATACTTAAGGTAAAGTCTGTAGAATATAGAGCGTGCTTTATAGGCTTCTCTTAATCCATCTCTCGCATACTCATTCTCTGGGTTTAAGCACAACGCCTCTTTAAAATGTTCTTCAGCTTTTTGTCTATTTCCATTTTGTAAGGCAGCCCAGCCTGCATTCGCGTGCGCAGTGGGGTCTTCCGCATTTCTCGATAGGACGTTAGCCGTTTCTACAGAAGCTTCTTCTACCCTTCCTTGTGCTCTTAATACAATAGTGAGCATGTTTTTAGCCTCGTCAAAACCAGGATCTATAGCGAGCGCCTGTCTTAAGGCTTCTTCTGCAAGTGCCCATTTCCCTGTGCTGAAATAACTTTGCCCCTTTACTAGCCAGGCCAGAGGGAGATCTGGATAAAGTGCTGTGGCATCTTCCGCGCAGCGGCGAGCTTCTTTATCTCTATTTAGACGGATTAGAATGAGCCCCTTCACAGCATGAGAGACTTCATATTCTGGATCATATCCTATCGCCTGATCGATAGACTCTAGAGCATCCTTGAGGTGTGATTCATCAGAGTGCTCTAAGTATGTTATCGCGAGCTCAAAATGAAGGTAAGCATTACTCGGCTCTTGCGCGAGGGCTTGCTTAAAGGCGGCTACCGATTCATCATGTCTACCGCGTTCTCTCAGAAAGGATCCATGTTGAATGAGTTGGTCTGCAGAATCCATATTTACTTTTTGATCTTTAGGTATTCTAAAACGTCATCATAGAGTCCGCTTTGGTTTGCGTAGAGAGCGTAATTTTTAGCACTTTCGAACCACTTCTTAGTTGAGGGCTTTACCTTTTTAGCTACCTGCATAAGTAGCTTACCAGTTACAGGAACTAACTTCCCTTTAGCCTTCATGGCATCCTTAAGGGAATGCTCTATCGCTTGATCAAAAATCGCGGTTAGATCTGCTCCAGAAAAGCCTTCCGTCTTTTTCGCTAAATCCTCTGGATTAAATTGAGTAAGGGGTTTCCCCTCCCCTATGATTTTAATAATTTCTACCCGCGCTTGAAAGTCTGGAGGCGGCACGAAGACGATACGATCAAACCTTCCTGGGCGAAGAAAAGCGCTATCAACGTGCCAAGGCGCATTCGTAGCTCCTAATATTAAGACTCCTTCATTGTCAGACTGCGATCCATCTAACTCAGCTAAAAATTGGTTAATAACCGTTCTGGAGGAGGAGGTCTTAAAGTCTTTCCGATCCGCCGCTAGAGCATCTATTTCATCGAAAAAAAGAACGGCGGGCTTTTTAGAGCGGCAGAGTTCAAAGATTTGGTGCAGATTCTTTTCGCTCTGACCCATATACATGTCAAAGATTTGGTGCAAACCAATAGAGAAAAAGCCGGATTTAATTTCTCCTGCAGTAGCCTTACTCATCAGAGTCTTTCCACACCCTGGAGGGCCATACATTAAGACTCCGCCTCCTGCCTTCTTACCATAGGCAGCGTAGAGCTCAGGGTTCTGTAATGGAAAGATAATCTTCATCTGAATATCCTCCTTCACTTCAGTCATTCCCCCCACTTTATTGAAATTTGTATCTAAGGAATGTTGGTATTCTATCCCTAAGTCATGTGCATGCATGGCGTCTACGCCCTCTAGTCCATCATCATCTTCTTCCTCTTCTAGATAAAATGAGCCGTCACTTAAAACCGTTTCTTTTTGTCGCTTAGCACCTCCTCCGTCTAGAATTTCTTGCAGCAGTTTTTCATTCTCTAAGCTAGGGTCTATCTGGATCGCTTTCTGGTACGCATCATAGGCCTGCGCGGAGGACTTCTCGTCTTGTAACAGCTTCGCAAAGAGAAGATGCGCCTTCGCATAAGAAGGGTGATTTCCTATAAAGACCTCTAACCGAACAATTGCCTCTGAGGTTTTTCCTTCTAAATCTAAGAGGTGAATGAATTTAAAAACGGCATCAGTATTCTCGGAATCTAGAGAAAGCACCTTAGAGACCACCTCCTTTGCTTCGCTCAGCTCGAACAAGTCCTCATATGCATCCGCAAGAATCATCAAAAGAGGTATATTCTCTGGAGAGGCTTCTAAAGCCACTTTCAGTTGCTCTATATTCATACCTTATTTTCTTAAAGGGAGCATAAATTAAACACCATTAAAAACACCAAAAAGTTCATGAAATCCCTATTTGGCAAAGGTACTTATTCATGCTATGACTCAAGGTTCTATGGATAAAAAGGTAAGGGTAGCGATTCTAGGAGCAAGCGGGTACACAGGCTTAGAGCTCATCCGCTTAGTCAATGCGCACCCGCGTATGGAGCTCTGTGGAATCTCTTCTCGTGCCAATGAAGGTAAATATCTGGAAGAGGTTTTTCCGCGTTTTGCGGCCTCTCGGTTCGCACAAGTGAAATTCATCCATCCTGATGAGGTGTATGACCTAGGAATAGAGGCGGCATTCTTAGCTCTCCCTCACGGGACTGCGGCAGAGTATGCACAAAAGCTTCTCAAGAAAGGCATAAAGGTCTTTGATCTGAGTGCCGATTTTCGCTTGAGAGACTTAGCGGTTTACCAAGAATTCTATGGAGAGCACCCTGCGCCTGAGCTGCTTAAGGAAGCGGTGTATGGAATGCCAGAGCTCTATGGAGCGGAAATTAAAAAAGCGGATCTTATCGCCTCTCCTGGATGCTACCCCACTTCCATTATTCTGCCACTTGTCCCTCTCTTACAACAAGGGCTTATCGACCATACCACCATTCAAGCCTTCTCCATGAGTGGAGCAACGGGGGCTGGAAGGAAAGAAAGCATACCCCTTCTCTTCTGTGAAGTGAATGAAAGCCTTCGTTCTTATAGTTTACCCACACATCGTCACCTTTCAGAGATCGAACAAGAGTTAAGCTTTGCGGCAGGTGAAAAAGTGAAGATCTCCTTTCTTCCTCACATTGTTCCCACTCAATCCGGAATCGCCACCACACTCTCTGCAACACTTACGGGAGAATGGAGCGCAGTCGGAAAGGCTCTTAATGACGCATATAAAGATACGCCCTTTATTAGATTATTAGGTGAAGGTAAATGTGCCGATACAAAATACGTAACGAGAACGAATTTCTTAGACATTGGTTGGCATTATGATGAACGGACAAACCGCCTTCTTATAACAAGCGCTGAGGATAACATCGTTAAAGGAGCCTCAGGACAAGCTATTCACAGTTTCAACCTAATGTTCGAATTTTCTCCTACGGACGGATTGACAGCATTTTAATACCACCCTTTTATAGTCTAATCTCTTATGTTTGAAAACCCTGGAAAATTAGTCAATGGTGGCGTCTGCTCACCAAAGGGCTTCCAAGCGCACGCTGTCGAAGTAGGGATTAAGGATGCCACAAACCCTAAGTTAGACATGGGGCTCATTTTTTCAGAGTTTGAGACGACAGCAACGGGCGTTTTTACGACAAACCGGATTAAAGCAGCAGCTGTCAAAGTCTGTCAAAGCCATGTAAAGGTGACGAATATCAGAGCCATCTTAGTGAATAGTGGTAATGCTAATGCCTGCACAGGTGTAGAGGGTATTCAAGCTGCCAAGGACTGCGCTAAAAAAACGGCTAAAGAGCTGGGCGTAAACATGCGAGAGGTAGGGATCTGCTCTACAGGAGTGATTGGTCTTCCCCTTCCCTCAGATCGAATGATGGAGAAAATTCCCGAGCTAAGAACAGGGTTAGGATCGCAAATTTCACAAGGAGACTTATTAAGTCGCTCCATTCTCACCAGTGATACCCGTAAAAAGGAAATCGCGATCGAGTTTGAGATAGACGGGCAGCCTGTGCGTATAGGGGCGTGCGCCAAAGGCGCCGGGATGATTAAGCCTAGTATGGCAACGATGTTATGCTTCATCACTACAGACTTAAAGATTCCAAATAAAGAGCACCTACACCGCTGCTTAACAGAGGCGACGGAGAATACCTTTAATCGCATAACGATCGATGGTGACACGAGCACGAATGATACGGTGCTCGTGATGGCAAATGGTGCCAGCGGTGTTTCCATCGGGAGAAGAAACGGAAAGGCTTGCAAGCTGTTTTGCCAAGCCATGCATTTCATTATGGATCACCTTTCCAGAGAAATCGTCCTTGATGGGGAAAAGGTTTCCAAGTTTGTTACTCTAAAAGTGAAAAACGCGCGTTCGTACCTAGATGCAAAAAAGATCGCGGAAGCGGTGGCAAATAGTCCGCTCGTAAAATCTTCTTGGAATGGAGATGACCCAAACTGGGGTCGCGTCATTCATGCCGTAGGGTATTCCCGTGCGAGCATACAAGAAGAGCTGATCGATATAAGCTGGGGTAAACACCTTGCCTGTCAGGGTGGGAAGTTAGGGCCAGCAACTATTACTAAGCTTAGGAATGTGGCCAGTAAGAAGTCATTTGAGCTAACGATAGATCTAAACCTTGGAGAGTCTGACTATACGATGTATACCTCAGACCTCTCCCCAGAATATATAGATTATAATCGATCAGAATATTCGTATTGGGACGCACTCGCCAAATCTAAAGCGAGATAATGTCTTTTCGCATCGGCATATTAACTGATGGAAAGCCTGGGCATGAAAACCAATCTTATGCCTTAGCAGAAGCGATTCAAAGAAGACTGACGTGTGAGATCACATGTGTTTCTTATAAGGACTGGAAAAACCTAGAGCAGCCGTCACTCATCATTAGTGCAGGACATAAAACACATCTGCCTCTGATACGAGCGAGACATCACTTTAAGGCAAAGGTGGCGGTTCTTATGAAGCCTTCATTGCCCGCTTCATTTTTCGACTTTGTCATAGCGCCAAGGCATGATTTCCCAAAGGGCGCGAAGGCGAAAAATATCTTTTTCACGGAAGGTATGCTCTGTCGTCTCCCCGAAGAGCTTCCTAAGAAGAGTAATCAAACGATGATTTTAATAGGTGGTCCTTCTAAACATTTTAGCTGGAACCATCAGAAAATAATGGCGCAGGTGGAGATGATTACTACTGAAGAAAAAGGAGAATGCCTCATTACTAATTCTAGAAGAACACCTTCGGAAACGACTAAGGCGTTAAATAAGTATCCTTTTCTACCATGGGAGATTACTCCTCGTGAGTGGCTTCCAGAGCAACTTGCAAAATCTAAATCGGTTTGGGTGACCAGGGATAGCATGTCCATGATCTATGAAGCTCTCAGCTCAGGTGCAGAGGTCGGTTTGTTAGATGGCACTATCCTTAGAAAAGAGACTCGTATCACACAATCAACGGAGAGCTTAATCCAATCAGGAAGAGTTAAGTCCTTTTCTAATCGTCAAGATTTTCAGCCAAAGATCGAGCCATTTCATGAGGCAGCAAAAATTGCAGATGAAATAATCCCCTTCTCCTCTTATTAAAATCTCCAGCTCTTTACGCCCTCCATAATTCACTAAAACATCTATCAGAATAACTAAAACCAGAATGAGTAACCACTGGAGACATTATCCTCGCTTCATCTTTTTTACGGTAGCCTTAATCATTGGAGGCATCCTTTCATATTTACTTATTCCAGCAGAAATCTCACTCACTGAAAAATATTTAAAAAGCTATCCTGAATCATACGCTCCCTTACATCAGCTAAGACCTTACCTATTAATTACGGCTCTCTTTATGCCCGCTTTAGGTGGTTTGATCTATGCCTTCTTGGGAATTCTAGATCGCTATCTAATAAGGAAATTCTTTAGTGTGTTTACAATATGCTTGTTCGGATTCATTCTCATCTGGCTCCTCCTAGATTGGCAAAATGTGTACAGTGACTTTGGCGATATTTCAGGACAGTTACCACTGATTGGAAATTATTACCTGATCCAAATTCCCAGTTTGCTCGTTTTAATGGGACCCTTCGTTTTGCTCCTTTCATGCCTCTTCGTGCTTGGCCAATTATCTAACCATAGGGAGATCATTTCCATGATTCAAACGGGCAGAGGTTTAGTTCGGGTCGTTCTTCCCCTTATCTCACTAGGAATTTATATCTCTATTTTTCTCAGTATCCTGAATTTCCATTGGGCACCATGGGGAGAAGCATATAAAGACGGCTTAAAAGATGTAGCCAAGCATGACTCTTTAACTCGTGCCAGAGATGTGGTTGCTAACCATAAAGCTTCAGGGCGACTTTGGTATATAGGGCTATTCCCACGTGATTACTATGAAGGCGCGGCCTTAAGAAACTTAGAAATCACCTTTCCATCGGAAAGTGGCATACCTCAAAAACGTCTGCGAATAGATGAAGCAACATGGGATAAAGAAACAGGAGATTGGGTATTTTCTGGAATTTCAGAGCTTAATATTACAGACCAACCAATCCCCCAATTTTTACCTAAGGTAGGAGAGCAAATTATTAAGGGATGGGCTGAGACCCCTTCTCAGCTCGTTTCTCCGAGTCTAGAACCCTCTTCCCTTGGGCTTCCTGAGTTAGAAGATTGGCTTAGAAACCACAATGACGAAACTTGGATAGATCATCAACCAGTCAAAACGCAATGGCATAATCGGATAGCCAAGCCATGGTCATGCCTTGTTGCCGTTCTTTTAGCGGCACCACTCGGAGTCGTCTTTTCTAGGAGAGGTGCTTTCAGCGGAATAGTAGTCGCTATTATCTTATGTGTCTTACTCTTTTTCAGTAATGAAATTTTCCTCGCCATGGGAAATGGGGGATATTTAATCCCATGGGTAGCCGCATGGAGTGCGAATATTATATTTGCTTTTATCGCTTTTATCTTACTTTTCAGACGAGTGCAAAACCGCCCCATTTACCAATCGCTGCGCTCCTTTTTTGCTTTGTTCGGAGGGAAAGCTTAAGATGGTATATCTTCGCTACCCACCCCAATAACATCTAAAATCCTTTGGAGATCTTCTGGACCATAAAACTCTAACTCTATTTTCCCCTTTTTCCCGTTATCCGAAACAGAAACGTGAGTAGTGAAATGATCTCTAAGCCTATTCTGAAGGTGAAGGAGGTTTGGGTTACTCGCTTTACTCGAAGATGGTGAACTCGTTAGCCTACCTTGCGTTGGCGCAGGGCTATTCAATTCTTGCACCGCTTTTTCTGTTTGGCGCACAGTCAGCTTATGCCTAATGACTTGGTCTGCGAGGGTATATTGATGGTCTTTATCTTTTACCCCCAAGAGAACCTTCGCATGCCCCACACTTAAATGCCCCTTTGCTAAGAATTCTTGTAAGTCTTCCTGGAGGTCTAAAAGTCGCATCGTATTTGCCACACTTGCTCGGGACTTCCCTACTCTTTTCGCAATTTCTTCCTGCTTAAGCTTAAATTCTTTTGCGAGGCGTAAATATCCTGTGGCCTCCTCAATCGGGTTAAGATCCTGGCGCTGTAAATTCTCAATCAATGCCATCTCAATGACATCGCGATCACTAGCTTTTCTCACGATAGCAGGCACAGTAGTGAGATTAATAACTCGTGACGCTCTCCAGCGTCTTTCTCCAGCAATAAGCTCATACTTATCGCCTACCTTCCTTACGATAAGTGGCTGGATGATACCGTGCTCTCGAATGGAGTTGCCGAGCTCAGTAATTTCTTCACTTGTAAAAGCCTTGCGCGGATTATGCTTACTTGGAATCACTTCAGCAATAGGTAGATATTGAACACGGTCTGCTTGATCAACTGTAGAGCTAAGTTGTTCTGGTGCAGACTTTATCAATGCGCCAAGTCCTTTTCCGAGTGCCTTTTTTGCCATAGCTGGAGATCATGAAAGAGCATTAAAAAAAATGCAACCAAACAAATGAAGTTAGCTTGTAGTCTTATTCTAAGGCTACAACAACATTTTACAGTTAGGTGTACTTCAAAATAAGAGTCTATATCTTTCCTGAATAGTTACGGCATATTAAATTAAACAATTTGGCTATTTATGATGAAGCTTCAAAAGCGCTTGCATTTAAATTTAGCGATTGTTACGGAAACTCTCTTATGAAAATTTCTATCATCGGGACTGGATATGTAGGCCTTACTACAGGAACTTGTTTTGCAGAAGTGGGACATGAAGTCACCTGCGTGGACAACAACCCAGAAAAGGTTAAAATGCTTCTGGAGGGTAAGATCCCTATATTTGAGCCAGGACTAGAAGAACTCGTAAAAAAGAATGTCGCGGCTGGACGCCTAAAATTCACCACTTCTACGGAGGAAGGCGTTAAAAATGGAGAAGTGGTCTTTATAGCCGTTCCTACTCCACCTCAGCCAGACGGCTCTGTAGATCTTTCCTTTATTGAAAAAGTAGCTCGTGAAATAGCAGTCTGCCTCACACCAGATCTTGGGTATCGTGTCATTGTGGATAAATCTACGGTGCCAGTTAAGACTGGGCAAAAAGTAGCTGAGACTGTTAAGCGTTACGCTGCCGAAGGCTGTGAGTTCGGTGTCGTTTCTAACCCAGAATTCCTCAGAGAGGGCAGTGCAGTGGATGACCTTTTAAATCCAGACCGCATCGTCTTCGGTTCTAATGATGACCACGCTACCATGATAATGCAAAAGGTCTATGAGCCATTTGTTGCGCCGGTTCTCGTGACCGACGTAGAATCGGCGGAACTCATTAAACATGCCGCTAACTCCTTCCTCGCACTGAAGATCTCATACATCAACGCTGTAGGGCGCATCTGTGAAAAGTCTGGAGCTGATATTGAAAAAGTGGCGGAAGGAATCGGGATGGATGACCGAATCGGTCGTAAGTTCTTAAATGCTGGTCTCGGATACGGCGGATCTTGTTTTCCTAAAGATGTGAAAGCCTTCATCGCGATTTCGGAGTCTCTAGGCTATCCTTTCGATCTTCTCAAACAGGTGGAGGACATTAATGAGGAGCAACGCAAACTTTTCCTTGATAAAATACGCGAAAAACTCTGGGTCTTCCAAGACAAGAAAGTCGCTGTCTTAGGACTCGCCTTTAAACAAAACACGGATGACGTCCGTGAATCTGTAGCGATTAAACTGATCCATGACATGTTAGCTGAAGGCGCTGACATAACCGCCTACGATCCACAAGCGATAGAAACCGCGAAAACCTTTGGGCAACTCGATGGTAAAGTCACCTTTGCTGAAGATATTTATAGCTGTGTTGATGGTGCCGAAGTGCTCATCATCGCTACCGAATGGCCCGAGTTTGCGAATGCTAACCTTTCTAAGATCAAAGAGAAAATGGCTGCTAACCTCATCTTTGATGGCAGAAATCTGCTTGATCAAGATGCGGTAGCTAACGCAGGCTTCGAATACATTTCTATCGGTCGCCCTGCTACAGGCTCACCAGCCTAAATTAAAGCCTATGCCTAAGCAGGAAAAGAACGTCCGCCGCGCTGCCGTTTCCATCCTACGGGCTTGGTCTAAGGGGCATGACTATGCCGAATCTCTCATAGAGCGCCATGCCTTTAAGAATGACCTTAAGGGGAGTGATCGCGCACTCCTACAAGCTATTATTATGGCGGTATTACGCCATCGTAATCTGCTCGATTACTGGATAGGTAAAATCCGCCAAGGAAAGATAGACCATGAAACGCGGGACATCCTACGCGTAGGGATAGCGCAAATAATGATTCTGCGTATTCCTGATCATGCCGCCGTAAATGAAACCGTGAATTGTGGTCGGAAGCCCGCACGCGGACTAATCAATGCCATTTTACGCAAAACTCTCCTCTTGAGAAAACGGTTTTTTGAAGATTTAGAGAACGCCCCCCTACCCATCCAGTTCAGCCATTCTGAATGGTTATGGAAAAGGTGGCGAAAAGACTTCGGTCTAGATGCTACCGTCAAGCTAGCGGAATGGAATAATAAGCCTGCGGAGAACTTTGTGAGAATAAACCCCCTGCTTCCTAAAGAGTTAGACTTAGAGGCTCTAGCTCTAGAGCCTACGCAAGATCCGCGCTTTTACCACGTTTCTGAGAAGCTCCCGCTAAAAGAAGTGAAAGCTGGGCACCTCTATATTCAGGATTTAGCTACGAGGCACGCGATTGACCTCCTCGCCGCTAAACCAGGCGAACACATTCTAGATGCCTGTGCCGCTCCTGGAGGAAAAGCCTGCATGATGGCCGCAGACATGGAAAATAAAGGAACCCTCCTTTGCACTGATTCTAATGAAAAGCGTCTCCCTAGACTTACGGAAAACCTAGAGCGACTCGGCGTCAGTTGCGCAGAAATGGAAACGCACGATTGGACACAGCCTGCAGCTGCAAAGTGGAAAGGCGCGTTCGATGCCATTCTCGCTGATGTCCCATGCTCGAACACGGGCGTCATCAGAAGAAGAGTAGACGTAAAATGGAGACTGAAGCCTGAGCAAATCACGGAGCTAGTGCAGCTCCAGCGTGAAATAGTGAGCAACCTCCTTCCCTGCCTAAAGCCGGGCGGGCGCCTCATTTACTCCACCTGCTCCGTTGACCCTGAAGAGAATGAAAAGCAGGTTGCCTATTTCCTCAAGACCTTCCCTGAGCTCTCTTGCGAAAAGTGCATTGCGGCTACCCCATTCACAGATGAAACAGACGGCGCATTTGCTGCTGAATTCATAGTCGGGTCGCCTAGCTAAGGAGACAGTCGAAAAGCACCTTTACCTTTAGGGGCGTGTTGACCTAGAGTAAATTAATGAAAACTTTTCTCGTAATTGCCTTCATGGCACTAAGTAATATTTCATTTGCAGGAAGTAGTGATGCGAAGATTGCAGGAATGACCTCAAGTTCTAGAACACAAGTTGAATTATTCGTCAGTGATATTACTGGAGATGTTCGTAAGGTTACGCTGACAGTCGCTGGAGAGTCTTATTCTTTCCCCCCTAGTGATAGCATTGTGATCCAAGATAAAAAAACAGTCTCTATATTTTATTAGCTAACAATAATCGCTATCAGTTTAAAATGTGGATGGTGCCAGGATCAGAGAAAATTATTTCTCAATCAGATGGCTCATTGCATACTAGGTTCGCTGCCGTGATAGAAGCATCTGACCCTCGCAAAGATGATAAGTGGTCTATGACTCCGCGTATTACTATAGGATGTGAATTAGAATACTCTATCTGAATAAGTCTGCAGCATAGGATGAGGTCGAATAAACAATAGAGTTGAACTTTTCTCTGAATATTGCAGTCATAGAAAGAGTATGAAACTCATCATCTCTCTTCTTACACCTCTGTTGTTGCTCTCTTGCGCATCGCAGACGAACGCTCCTTCCTCATCTTCAGGGCTTGTCGCCAAGTCTTCTTTCCTTCTTACGCAAACGCAACGCGGGAAAATCGCGCGGAAAATTTGGCAGAATGAAAGTGGTGGAAAAGTAGCAGGGCTGACTGCATGGAACGCAGGTGAAGAATTTCCTTCTCTCGGGATAGGACACTTCATTTGGTATCCTAAGGGCTATCAAGGCCCCTTCACGGAATCCTTTCCACAATTCATCCAGTTTGCACGTCAGCAAGGGCTTACGCCTCCTGCCATCGCTCTTACTGCAGATGCTCCCTGGGCATCACGGAAGGAGTTCCAAGCTCAATTTGATGGTGCTCAAATGTCTGGGCTGCGAAGTTGGCTCTCTGAAAATCTGACAGTGCAGGCAGATTTCATCATTGCTAAGTCTCAAGCCTCGCTGGGGAAAGTCATTAGCGCCGCGCCCGCCTCTGATAAGGCTCGTGTCCAAGCGAATTACCAAAAAGTGTCCACTACTCCAAATGGGCAATACGCTCTTATCGATTACGTAAACTTCAAGGGAGAAGGCATAAACCCTAAAGAGCGTTATAATGGGCAAGGATGGGGACTGCTCCAAGTGCTCCAATTGATGAACAATACGTCCAGCGGACAGCCTGCCGCCGTAGAGTTCTCTAATGCAGCAAAGCGCGCCCTAGGAAGGCGGATCTCTAACGCTCCTAAATCACGTGGCGAGTCACGCTGGAAAGCGGGTTGGTATAGCAGGTGCGATACATATAAACAGGCTCTCTAAAAAGCTTTGACTTAAGAAGGCATTCCAGACATATCGCCATCATGTCTATCGAAACGACCCTTATCCTTTTTAAACCTGACGCTGTAGAAAAAAACCTCATTGGAGAGGCATTACGCCGCTTTGAGGAAGGAGGAAACACTGTGCGAGGAATTAAGATGATGCAACTCTCACCTGAGATTCTTGCGGAGCATTACGCGCACATCACGGATCGCCCTTTCTACCCACGTCTTATCCAGTTCATGACGAGCACCCCTGTCATCGCGCTCGCCCTAGAGGGAGAAAACGTGATCTCCGTCGTAAGAGAAAAACTCGGTGCCACTGATTCACCAAATGCAGATGACGGAACGATTCGTAAAGAATACGGATTAAATTCCATGTTTAATATCTGCCATGCCTCAGACAGCCCAGAAACGGCGGAAGTGGAGCTAAAAAGATTCTTTAAACCTGAAGAACTCTTCTCCTTCCAAGCCGAAGACTATCTCAAGTAAACAGTTGGGATTACTAATTCCCTCTCTTCTTGTTTTCAGAATATGATGGTTCTCTCCAAATCTGATTGGCAGGAAAGAGCTCATACGCATTACCTGCGGGTTCACACCTTCGCACAAGAGGCTAGAAAGCGAGCCTCGCGTCAGGAAAAGCATCCAGTCTACGACTTCCTCACTCGTTATTATCCCTTTTCTTTTGGAAGGTTTGAAAAATGGAAGCCTGGAATCGGAGTCTCACTAGAAAACGCAGACAAAGACCTCTTCCCTGAAAAACTCTACACCCACGAAAGTGATGAGAACTGCACGCTAAATCTCGCAGCTCTAGATAAGAAAGAAGCTGAGCGACATGCCTTCACTTTAGAGCTTCTTAAGAATACCGCAAGCCGTGCCGCGCTGCACTCCTGTTTCGGTATGCACGAGTGGGCGATGGTATTCACGGGTGGAAATGTGCGCCACCGCGAGTCGGCACCATTAAGGCTTTCACAAGAGGAGATAGATACTTTTGTCCATTCCCGTCCTCTCGTCTGCACCCACTTTGACGCCTTCCGCTTCTTCTCTCCTCAAGCACAGCCGCTGAATAAACATCAACCCACTCTCCACGATCGTCCCAAGCTGGAGCAACCAGGGTGCATCCACGTTAATATGGATCTTTACAAATGGGCGAGTAAAGCAAGTCCATGGGTAGGAAGTGACCTGCAATGGGAGTGCTTCCAACTCGCTCTGAAAGCCAGAGAGATAGATATGCGCGCCAGTCCTTATGACCTGAGTGAATGGAAGTATGAGCCAATCTGTATCGAAACAGAAACTGGGCGCGCAGAATATGTGCGCTACCAAAAGGCTCTAGAAGATGAAGGCGCAATTCTTAGAAATAAACTGATCCAACTCTTGGAGAAATTGATGACTGAAAACGGAAAAATGAGTTGCACTCCATAATCCACACATATAACTCAACTATATGTCTTTAGCTCCCGTCACGATCGCCGGAACTGGCAGTTACCTTCCAGAAAGAATTCTCACTAATGCCGAGTTAGAAAAGATAGTAGATACTACTGATGAGTGGATTACGTCTCGAACAGGTATTAAAGAAAGAAGGATCGCCGCGGAGGGTGAATTCACCTCTGATATGGCTACGAAGGCGGCTAAAAAAGCCTTGGAGCAAGCTAAGATCAAAGCTGAAGACTTAGAGCTCATTATCGTCGCCACCATCACACCAGACACCCTTACCCCAGCCACCGCTTGCTATGTGCAAGATAATTTAGAGGCCAGAAAAGCAATCGCCTTCGATATCTCCGCCGCATGCTCAGGCTTTCTTTACGCAATGGAGCTTGCCAAGAATATGATTGGGGCAGGGTCAGTATCTAACGCTCTCATCGTAGGCGCTGAAAAGCTCTCAGCCTTTACTAATTGGGAAGACCGAAACACCTGCGTCTTGTTTGGAGACGGAGCTGGTGCCGCAGTTCTCAGAAAATCAGAGGAAGGAGAAGGACGTATTTTGGCTACAGAGATCGGAACGGATGGCGCGCAAACCAGCATCCTTAATATTCCAGGTGGAGGCTCTGCCATGCCCATCACAGAAGCAAACGCAGGCGATAAGCTCTCTTCCCTCTCCATGCTTGGCAAAGAAGTCTTCAAGCAAGCGGTGAGAAGAATGAAAGATGCCGCCATTAAGGTGGTCGATGAATCTGGCTTAACTTCTGAAGATATCGCCCAAGTCATTCCGCATCAGGCTAATCTCAGAATCATCGATGCCATTGCAGATCGTCTAGACATTGATAATGATAAAGTCTTCGTAAATCTCCACAAATACGGAAATACGTCTGCAGCAGCCGTAGCTATCGCCCTTGATGAAGCCGCTCGTAGTGGAAAATTTAAGCGCGGTGAAAACATTGTCTGCGTGGTTTTTGGTGCTGGTCTCACATGGGCCGCAGCTGCGATAGAGTGGTGAGAATGTTTACGGACTCGCACTGTCACCTCGCTTCATGGAAGTATGATACTGAGGAAATACCAGACCTGATAAAGAGAGCGGAAAAGGCAGGAGTGCATCGCATGATCACTCTTTCTACGGAATTAGACGATCTAGCCCCAAACATTGCACTCTCTGATAAATACTCATCAATCTTTACATGCATCGGCATTCATCCATGTGATGTGACGAATGCTCCCGATAACGCGCTGGCGCAACTTGCAGACTCTGTGAAGAAGCATCACATCGCCGCTATCGGTGAAACAGGACTAGATTACTTCCATCCTGCTCCAAAGAACTGGAGCGAAGAAGCCTATCATCAACGTCAGCGTGATTTCCTAGAAAAACACTTTCAACTAGCTGCTGAGAACAATCTCAACATCGCACTCCATACTAGAGACCAGAAAGGAGCGGCATCATTCAATGACTGTATGATGATTTATGAAAAATACGCCTCGCAAGTCCGCGCGGTATTCCACTGCTTTCCTGGAACGGGGGAGCAGGCTAAGCGAATAATTGACTTAGGAGGCCTCGTCTCTTTCACTGGAAACGTAACCTTTAAAAATGCGAAGCAGATACAAGAGACCGCATCTGCTCTTCCACTGGGCAGTTTTATGCTTGAGACAGACGCCCCATACTTAGCACCTGTTCCACATCGCGGTCAGAGAAACGAGCCCGCATATGTCTCAGAAATAGCAGCTCAAATTTGTCATTTAAAAAATGTGAGCTTAGCTGAGCTTTCCAAAGCAACAGAGGGCGCAGTAGAAGAATTCTTTTCACTTTCTGTGTAAAAAGAGTTTCATTTCACTCGCAACTGGTGCTACTTAATTTACCGATTACTAAAAGTAAAACCACTATGGATAATATTTCTTCACGCGTTCAATCCGTCACTCCGTCCCTTACCTTATCAATCACAAATGAAGTAAAAAAAATGACGGCAGAAGGGGAAATAGTATATGGTCTAGCAGGTGGTGAGCCAGACTTCGGAACACCTGCTCACATCACAGAAGCCGCTATTCAGGCACTTAACGATGGAAAGACCAAGTATACTCCAGCCGCTGGAATCATGGAACTACGCGAGGCGATTTCAGACAAGCTACAGAAAGAAAATAATTTAAACTATCAGCCTTCTGACATCACGGTAAGCACAGGCGCAAAACAAGCCTGCTTTAATGCTATTTGTGCCGTAGTAGATGAGGGGGATGAAGTCATTATCCCTGCTCCATATTGGGTTAGCTATCCTGAAATGGTTCGTCTAGCAGGAGGAACCCCTGTAATCATCGACACAAAAGAGAGTAATCATTGGAAAATCACTCCTGAGCAGTTTGAAGAAGCGATGACTCCATCTACTAAGATGATCATAATCAACTCTCCTGGGAATCCAACAGGTGCGGTTTATACAAAGGAAGAGCTCGCCGCTATAGGTGAAGTGGCCACCTATGAGGATATCCTTATTCTTTCTGATGAAATCTATGAAAAAATGATTTATGGAGAAACTACGCATACATCTATCGGCTCCATCAGCGATGAAATTGCGGCGTTAACCATCACAGTAAATGGGTTCTCTAAAGCTTATTCCATGACAGGCTGGAGAGTGGGATATTCTGCTGCCCCTCCAGAAATAGCAAAAGCTATCTCTAAAGTTCAAGGACATACCACCTCTAACGCAACTAGCTTTGCGCAATATGGAGCCCTTGCCGCACTTCAGGATGATAAATCTGAAACCTTTATAAAAGACTTAAAGGGCGAATATGATGTCCGACGTCAATACATGCTAGGAAGACTAAAAGCTATTAAAGGAATTCGGGTTACGGAGCCAAAAGGAGCGTTCTATTTCTTCGTGAATTGTGTAGATCTTGGCATTAAGTCACAGAACTTAGCAGATAAGCTCCTTACACGTTACCAAGTAGCTACTGTGCCTGGTGCAGCGTTCGGGCATGATTATGGCCTTAGGTTAAGCTATTGCACTACGCTAGACATCTTAAATGAAGGTCTCGACCGCTTTGAAACGTTCTGTAACGAACACTAATTGCGACCCATGAGCTATCCTGAAAACTTTAGGGGCATAGAAATTGCGCCTTTGTTAGAAGCTGTGAAAGCTTCTGGAAAGGCAATTTTAGACATCTATGCGACAGACTTTGATGTAGAAATTAAAGGCGATGATTCCCCTTTAACCGCAGCGGACAAAGCAGCTAATGAAGTTCTTATGTCTTATGTGGCTTCATACACCCCTGAAATCCCTGTCATCTCAGAGGAAAATAAGGAAGTAGCCTATAAGGAGAGAAAGCCGTGGAGCACATTTTGGCTGATTGATCCACTTGATGGCACTAAGGAATTCATCAAAAAGAATGGGGAGTTCACCGTAAACATCGCATTAATTGAGAATGGAGCTCCGATTCTTGGAGTGGTTTATCAACCTACCACGAACACCTTCTACCTAGGCATCTCTGAAGAAGGCACTTGGAAAATTGATACGGAAGCTAATGTAACTCGCCTAGAAAAAAATCCACATTACCTCTCATTAGATTCGGTTAAGGTAGTAGCAAGTCGCTCTCACCTTAGTGATGAAGTCCTTGCATTCGTAGAAGAATTAAAGTCCCAGGGAAAAGAAGTGGATTTCCTTTCTGCAGGAAGTTCATTGAAGTTTTGCCTCGTTGCAGAGGGGAAAGCGGATGTTTACCCACGCTTAGGACCAACGATGGAATGGGACACCGGTGCAGCGCATGCAGTAGCTCTTGGAGCAGGAAGAAATGTTTATATTGCGGGTGAAAATACTCCCCTTTCCTACAATAAGGAAAAACTCTTAAATCCTTTTTTCATAGTTGCTTGAGGCTTCATTTACTCATGATCATGTGAGCCAAGATCATATTAAGGAATAGTCCATTGATGAGGATTCAGATAGTAAGGTTAAAGATAATCAAATCCCACTTTAAATTTACAAAAGCCCTTTGTAAGATTGGGAAATCACAAAAGTCTCCTTAAAAGAGAAAAAAGATTGGCTAAGGAGGGGAAATTTACCCATTATGAATTTAATTCACACATAACGCACTATGTTAATTAACGTTTTAGGAGGAATCGCCGCACTTGCACTCGCTGCATCTGTGTATCTTGCATGGGAGAATCAAAACTCCCTAAAAGAACAATATGCTGATATAAGTAGAGAACAATCACTCTATGGGCTAGCGAGAGAAAACTTAAAGAACACATATAACGAAATTAAAATCACCAAGAATGATTTAAGTGAAAAGCAAATGATTCAAAAAGATGTAGAGGCAGAGCTCGCCCTGCAGCAAGAGGGCAATGATGAGCTGAAGGCAGCCATTGAAGACCAAAAAGAAAATGTCGTTCAAGAAGAAAAAAAGTTAGCCGAACTTGAAGAGAAAGTAAATGAGATAGCTGATGTAGATGAGCTCATAGCAGAAGTAAAAGGCGTTGTAAAAGAAATCCAGTCTATGAACAGCTCGATTGTTACCGCCAAATCTAAACGAAATTCTCTAGACAACTCATCCATTGCTGTCGAACAGCAAATTGCCAATACTCAAACTCAAATTGGAAGATATAGTAAAGCTGAGTCCTCTCCAAATTTAGCCGCTAGAGTATCTCAAGTATTCAATGACTATGGGTTCGTCACTTTAAGCGGAGGAGATAATTTAGGTATTATTACAGGATCCACCCTCGATGTGGTTAGAGGTGGCGAAACCGTCGCTAAGTTACTAGTAACCACTGTAGAACCCAGTAGCTCCGCCGCAGACATCTTACCTCTTAGTAAAGATGGTGTAAGTAGCGTTTATACTGGAGATAAAGTCATCGCTGGCTCAGCCATAAAATAGCATATCTTTATCACATCTTCGCCTTATGAAAAACTTCTTCTTTATCATCGCTATCCTTTTATCCTTGGGTGGGGCCTACTTCGCTTATGACAACACAAATAAACTGAAAACCGCGCAGTCAAAAACCGTAGAAATTGCGCAAAAGAAAAATATCGTACTAGCGAACTTAAGTAAGGGAAAAGAAGATCTTACAGATATCAAGGGCGAGCCTAAAAATACTAATGTTGCGATCGCTGACGCAACAGCTTCTATAGACACTGCCAAATCTAATGAGGTCGCCCTACAAAGAACTCTTACGAAGCAAACAGAATCCCTTCTTTCTATTCGAGAACAAACCGCCGAGTATGAGGAACTTCTTGAGCAAGTAGCTCTGACATTTCAGGATATAGAAGTGGAAAGTCTTGATGAAATTCCAGCAAAAATAGAAAATCTAAAAAAGTTATTAAAAGATAAGGAGGTCGAGCTTGATGAAGTCAACCTTCTAAACGAAAAGCTCGCTGAAAAAATTACGAGAGATACTGAAAGTAAAAATTCAGCGAACAAGAGGCTCTCTAATATTAAGAGTAATATTTCCGGCAATGCAATGACCGCCACGGTCACTTCTGTGAATACCGAATGGGGCTTTGTAGTAGTTAATAAAGGAGCTACTAACTCACCAATTACCGAGAACACAGAACTTCTAGTCCAGAGAAGTGGTAGATACGTTGGCAAACTAAAAGTGGCTACTCTGGAGCCAAACCAAGCAATTTGTGATATCGATCTCAATAATTTTAGAGGGGGCTCTCTTCCGCGCCCTGGAGACAGGGTTATTTTACGCGCCCCAAAACAGCGATAGAAATTCTAATAGTCTTCTTATCTAGTATGAGAATGGAGTGCCTAACACTTCCATTTATGCTCCTCATACTGATCAATTATGAACCAGGCTAGACACTCACCTATCAGTATGAAAAGAGTTTTAATTGTTGGTGCAGGTTTTAGCGGTGCTATCGTTGCGAGAAAGCTAGCGGAATATAATATAGATAGTTTAGTTATCGATAAACGCTCTCATGTTGCTGGGAATTGCCATACAGAGCGTGATCCAGAAACAGGCGTGATGGCTCATAAATATGGCCCTCACGTCTTTCACACAGATGATAGGGAAGTGTGGGAACTCATGTCTCATTATGGCGAAATGATGCCTTATACGAGCCGCATCAAAACTACAGTTGGAGGAAAGGTTTACCAGATGCCTCTTAACCTCCATACCATTAATCAATTTTATAATAAGGCTATGCGCCCAGATGAGGCAAAAAGGTTTATCACCTCTAAAGCTGATCGAAAGATTAAGAAACCTAAAAACTTTGAAGAACAAGCCCTCAGCATGATCGGGCAAGAGCTCTACGAAGCCTTCTTTAAAGGTTATAGCATTAAGCAATGGGGCATGTGCCCCACCAAGCTTCCTGCTAGTATCCTTAAACGCCTGCCCATACGCTTTAACTACGATGATAACTACTTCTTCCACCAATACCAAGGAATCCCTAAGCATGGCTATTCTGCGATTGTAGAAAACTTATTAGATCATGAGCTCATCACACTAGAACTAGAATCTGATTTCTCAGAGTATAATGTAAGAGACTTTGATCATACCTTTTATAGTGGCGCGATAGACGCTTATTTTAATTTCTTAGAGGGTCGTCTTGGCTACCGCACCCTCGATTTTAAGGTCTCTCGCCACGAAGGAGATTACCAGGGAACAGCCATCATGAACTTTGGAGATAAAGCCACCCCTTTTACAAGAATAACGGAACATAAGCACTTCGCACCCTGGGAAACGCATGAAAAAACACTATGCACCACCGAATATAGCCGTGTTGCTTTACCAGGAGACATACCTTATTACCCCATTCGCCTCGTGAACGAAAAAACCATTCTAGAAAAGTATCTGAAGCTAGTAGAGCAGGAAAAAAGTGTTACCTTTCTTGGGAGACTTGGCACATATCGTTATTTAGATATGGATATTACGATCAGAGAGGCACTTGATATTGCTGATTCCTTCACCAATATCGCCTAATTTTGAGTAAATACTCTCAGTGTAGAGTTGACGTGACAATTGAGTCATAATAACAAAACCTAAATAAGTATTAATAATACTATGAAAATTTTAATTACAGGAGGGGCAGGATTCATTGGGAGTGCGGTGATTCGACACCTTATTAAAGACACTGACCATAGCCTCTGTAATATTGATAAGCTTACATATGCCGGTAATTTAGAGTCCTTAAATGATGTTACTCAAAGCGATCGATACCTCTTTAAGCAAATAGACATCTGCGATCACGAAGGTGTTAAGGGAGTGTTTGATTCCTTCAAGCCGGATGCAGTAATGCACCTCGCTGCGGAATCCCATGTAGATCGCTCTATAGAAAACCCTAGAGAGTTTATCGATACTAATATCATAGGCACATACACCCTCTTATCTGTCGCAAAAGCATACTACGAAGAACTTCCATCGAACAAAAAAGAAGGCTTCCTCTTTCACCACATTTCTACGGATGAGGTCTATGGTGATTTGCCTAGTGATCCATCCGTTTTATTTACTGAGGAAACCTCATACGCCCCTAGCTCCCCTTATTCCGCCTCTAAGGCCTCTTCAGACCACTTAGTAAGAGCGTGGCAGCGCACTTACGGGCTCCCTACAATTGTCACTAACTGCTCTAACAATTACGGCCCTTATCACTTTCCTGAAAAGCTTGTTCCTCATATGATTCTGAATGCTATTGCAGGAAAGCCATTGCCAGTATATGGAGATGGTTCCCAAATCCGTGACTGGCTGTATGTGGATGATCACGCGCGGGCATTAGTTAAAGTATTGGAATCAGGAAACTCTGGAAAGACGTATAACATCGGTGGGCATAATGAAGTGAAAAACATCGACGTCGTTAAAACTCTTTGCACCCTCTTAGAAGAGCTAGCATCAGAGTTAAAGCCAGACGGAGTAGAGAGCTATAGCGACTTAATCTCCTTTGTCACAGACCGGCCCGGACATGACCTGCGATATGCAATAGACGCCTCTAAAATAGGGAAAGATCTTGGCTGGACACCTCAAGAAACATTTGAATCTGGTATGCGAAAAACAGTAGAATGGTATCTCCAGAATAAAGAATGGTGTAACAGAGTTCTTTCTGGTGAATATAGATTAGAAAGAAAGGGACTCACATAAATCATGGCTAAGAAATTTAAAGGTATCGTCCTCGCAGGGGGCTCAGGAACGAGGCTACACCCCATCACGATAGGAGTCTCTAAGCAGCTCCTCCCGGTTTACGATAAACCGATGATCTATTACCCGATTTCGGTTTTAATGCTGGCAGGAATACAAGACATTCTTATCATTAGCACCCCTGATGATATGCCGAACTATGAAAAATTACTCGGAGACGGGTCTCAGTTTGGCGTGAATTTCCAATACGCCATTCAGCTATCTCCAGACGGCCTCGCTCAAGCCTTTATTATCGGGGAGGAGTTCCTCGCAGGCTCTCCCGTAGCCTTAGTTCTAGGAGATAATATTTTCTACGGGCAAAACTTCACGGAGACCTTAACCAAAGCTACCGAAAATAAAGAGGGAGCTACCGTCTTTGGCTATCAAGTTCATGACCCAGAGCGCTTTGGGATAGTGGAATTTGACGAGAAAGGAAAGGCTATTAGTATCGAAGAAAAGCCCGCTAAACCCAAATCCAATTTTGCTGTCACAGGTCTCTATTTCTTTGATCAAAACGTCTCAGAAGTCGCTAAAGGAGTGAAGCCGTCTCATAGAGGCGAGCTAGAAATCACAAGCGTCATAGATCACTACCTCCATAATGGTCTCTTAAAGATAGAGCAATTAGGCAGAGGCTTCGCATGGCTTGATACCGGAACACATGGATCTCTGCTTGCCGCTGGACAATTTGTTCGCACCATTGTGAAGCGTCAAGGCTGGCAAGTAGCTTGCCTTGAAGAAATCGCATACACCAATGGCTGGCTAAGTGACGAAGATATCATTAAAGCTGGCACTCTCCTTAAAAAAACGGATTACGGTCAGTATATATTAAACCTCGTTCAATAATGATTATACATGAAACAGGGATAGAAGGCGTTTCGCTTATCGAGCCCAAGGTCTTCGGAGATCACCGTGGCTTTTTTGTGGAGACTTTCCAAAAAGAGCGATACGCGGAAGTAATAGGTTCTGACCTAGAATTTGTGCAAGATAACCACTCCAATTCACCTAAAGGAGTATTACGGGGATTGCATTTCCAGACGAAGAGACCTCAAGGCAAACTAGTGAGGTGCGTTCAGGGCTCTGTCTTTGATGTTGCTATAGATATTCGTCAGGACTCACCCACATTCGGGAAATGGTTCGGAACAGAATTATCTGCAGAGAATAAACACCAACTCTGGGTTGCTCCAGGACTTGCCCATGGATTCCTCGTCCTCTCAGATTCTGCAGATTTTGAATATAAGTGCACCGATTATTATGACTCCAGTGCAGAAGGCTGCCTCATTTGGAACGACCAAACCGTTAACATTGAGTGGCCTAGAATAGATGCCCCCATACAGCTTTCAGAAAAAGACCTTAAAGGAAAAACCTTAGAGCAACTATGAAAAGAGTCCTTCTCACTGGCATGAATGGACAACTTGGAACGTTCATTAGAAAGATAGGGACGGAATATCCAGATTTAGAGATTATCCCTAGATCTAGAGAGCAGCTGAACCTAGCGGAACTCACCACCATTCAGGAAAAGGTCTTAGAAATTCGCCCAGATGTCATCATTAATTCGGCTGCTTATACTCATGTAGATAAGGCTGAAACAGATAAAGAGCTCGCGATGCTAATTAATGGTGATGCTGTCGGAGAGCTTGCTAAAGCAGCTGATGCCATAGGCGCAACACTGATCCAAATCTCTACAGACTATGTTTTTAATGGCCGTAAAGAAACCGCATACCTTCC
>CALLLS010000042.1 GCA_938008215.1 uncultured Verrucomicrobiales bacterium
TTAGTGAGATATGCTATTGGGCTCATCTCTTCGTATAGCGCTTCTTTTTCTTCTGGGCTGGTATCTCCTCCTGTTATGCGATCACGAAAGCGATCACGAAATCCTTCGCGATCGTCGTGGTTAAAAAGCTGTATATCCTGAAAGTCACATGGTCCAATACCATGAGACGCCAGCTACTGTTTTAAAGGTATACTTAGCTAGCTCTGGATCACCTTGGAGAATATCTGGAGAAGTAAAGAGAATCATTTGAGCCAGATGCCCACCTGCCGAATCCCCAAAGGTATAAATTTTCTCGGGATCGATACCAAGCTCATCTTTATAAGCTGATACGTACCGTAGCGCATCTTTCACATCGATCACACAGTCCCGCATTGTCGTGCCACTCCCTGGTTTAACGAGGCGATATCCAGCAGAAACCACACAAAAACCGTCTTTTAAGAGTGCTCTATGCACCTCATTAAAGGGTTTCACACCAGCCTTCGCCTTGCTTCCCGCTACCCATCCTCCACCATGAGTGAAGATGACTACGGGCTTCTTCTTACTGATGTCCTTATCTGGAAAATAAAAATCGAGATAGACAGCGCCTTGGGGAGTCTTTTTATAACAAACATTGAGAAGCTTCTTGCCTGGGTTATCAATGCTGTCTTCTGGGATGATTTTAATTTCTTCTATATCTAAACCTTCATCTTTATTCTTATCAAAACGGGCTCCAGACCTCCAGAGTCTTACGTTCTCTTCTTTCTGGACTTTCCCATCTTTATTAGTATCTCCTTTTCTCAAGATATACTTAGACTTCGCTTCAAGTAATTCAGTGGTTGAGCTCTCTAAAGGCTCTAATGCAAGCAGAGACGATGAGATGGCTACAAGCGTAAAAAATATCTGTTTCATATGTATAAGATAAGCGATTTAATTTTTATCAATAATATCTAAAACGAGGCGATGGTAAAACTCTTTCAAAAAAACTGTCTTTGGAAGCGAGCGCATATTCTACCAACCGCTTGTCAAGCGCTTCAACATGCTAGGAAAGAGAACGAGGTGGAATGGAAATGTCATCCACCAATAAAGCCTTCCTAATAGCCCCTTCGGTCTAAATGTCGCCGTTTGTTTTAAGCAGTCATCCTTCACTTCGAATTCAAGCCAAGCCTCACCAGGAAGCTTCATTTCCGCATAGAGAATCAGTCTCCCATTTTCGCGATCCGCTAAGATGACTCTCCAGAAATCTAAGGCGTCTCCAGCGCGCAAACCTTGAGGATGCCTTCGTCCCCTTCTTACCCCTATGCCGCCTACGGCTCTATCCATGAGACCTCTTATCTTCCATGCCCAGTCCATACTCGGCCAGCCTTTTTTACCGCCTATACTCCAAATAGAATCAATCACTTCTTGCTTGGACTTAGATAGAACACATAAACGAGAGTCTTTTAAAACACCATGTTCAGGCACGTGAATAGCGGAGGTATTCTTAAGATTGAAATTCCCAGAGGATAAAGAGTCATACCATACAGAAGGAACACGATTATTGGCAATTCTAGAGAGGGCCTTCTCTATCGCTTCTTTATAGGTTAAGAGATTTTGTGGGATAATTTCCTTAATACGATTATCGAGACAAACTGTCTCAACATGCAAGGAAGCGACAAGCGATTTCGCCAGTGGGAACGTTGTCGCCGTCATCATATAGAGCCAATAACTAGAAAGCTTAGGACTAAGAAAAGGCACGGGAATACTGACGCGCTTTAATCCCCGCACCGCCGCATAGCCTATTAACATATCTTGGTACGTCATGACATCAGCACCACCTATGTCATACGTTTCGTCATAACATTGTTCATTACCTAGCACCCCTAACAGATAGCCGATCACGTCTCTGATCGCGATTGGCTGGCAACGAGTCTTCGTCCACTTAGGGGTCAACATAATTGGCAGTTTCTCTGAAAGGTCTCTAATGATTTCGAATGATGCACTTCCAGAACCGACGATTATTGATGCCTTTAAAACCGTAAGAGAAAAGTTACCCAATTTAAGAATTTGAGCCACCTTTCTCCTGCTACTCATATGTTCGGAGAGTGAGTTATCTTCCTCTGCACTAAGCCCACCTAAGTAAATTACCTGCTGGCAGCCCTCTTTATCTAACCATTTGATAAAGTTTTCCGCACACTTCGCTTCCTTTTCGGCAAAACCGGCGCCCGCGCCCATGGAATGAAGGAAATAAAATGCTGCGTCTATCTTAGGTAATGGTGGCAATGATTCCTCCTCTAGAACATCAGCCTCTAAATACGTGATTTGATTACTCCAATCTTGGAAGTCTTCGCTCGGGAATCGCTCAATCTTCCTTACTAACACATAGACCTCATGCCCTGCTTCAAGGAGTGAGGGCAACAAGCGTAACCCAATATAGCCATTCGCTCCCGTTAGTAAAACTCGCATATTGCATTAACTTAGCATCGATTCTTTATTACTCACTACCTTAAATACAGTTTATTAGAACACATTTACATATCCGTAACCCACTTCTAATTAGATTGTGAGGAAGGGGTGATGGAAGCTATAATCCATTATGTCATTAGGAAAAATAGCGATTGTAGGATCAGGAGCCATCGGCTCCTATTACGGAGGGAGGCTTGCGCAAGCGGGTGAAGATGTCACCTTTCTCTACCGCTCAGATTATGAACATGTAAAAGAACATGGACTTAAGGTTCAATCTATCAATGGGGATTTCCATCTACACCCTGTTCAGTGCGAAAATAACTCCGAGAATATAGGGGAAGTAGATTTAGTGATCGTAGCATGGAAAGCCACTGCTAATCATTTTGCCGAAGAAGTCATACGCCCGCTTATTGGCGATAATACCTCTATTCTTACCCTACAAAATGGACTAGGGAACTGCGATCACTTCGCAAAGCTTTTCGGGAGACAACGAGTGATTGGCGGGCTCTGCTTTGTATGCATTAACAAACTTGTACCTGGACTAATCTCACACACCGCTTCTGGTCACGTTCGGATTGGTGAACTCCACGGGCAATCATCACCAAGAATAGAAAAGATAGCAGAGGCCTTTAACAGTACAGGTATTTCCTGTGAACCAGTAGAGTCTTTAGAAAAAGCTCTCTGGATGAAGCTCGTATGGAACTATCCCTTTAATGGCTTAGCTATTGCAGAAGGTGGAGTAGATACTGAAGTCCTCTTAAAAGAGCTCCAGCTAGAACCTACCATAAGACTGCTTATGAATGAAGTGGTTACTCTTGCCGCTGAACTCGGACATACAATTCCTCAGTCCTATATTGATAGCCAGATAGAAATTACATACCCCATGGATAAGTATAGACCGTCTAGCATGATCGATTACGTAGAAGGACGCCCTGTAGAATTAGAAGCGATTTGGCTAAACCCACTTAGAGTTGCTAAAAGCCTAGGTGTGGCTGTTCCTGAGATGGAAAAACTAGCGGCGCGTATTGCTGACAGACTGGCGGAGAATAAGTAAGTTCTCACTTGGTTTATGTTCATCACCATTCTTGAGAAGATCTTCCACTTGCGCTTTCGAATACTGCCTGGCGTCATACGCTGTCACTATGACTTCATCGCCCTCTCTCAAAAATCTCTGCTCACTATTACCAAATTCCGTGTAGCAAGTCGCTCCTATGCCAATCACACCATAAGCAGGTTTTAAGCTCGTGAAAATACCGCTTAAAGTCTCCAGCGGGCCGTGATCTTTCTGATTGTTAATTTGATCCACTAACCAATCTGAAAGCTGGTTATTAAGGTAACAATACTCTGAAACTGAAGTGCTTTTTCCGTATTCGATGAGTTCTCCGTCCCGTATTAAATAACACCCTAAACGAAACTGCTCTATTTTCCCACCAATTGATGCAAAGTCATTGAGCGGGACAATAGCGTCCAGCATTCCTTGTGATGCCTCCCCCCAATTCTTCTTCATGCTAATTTTCTCCGCGGGGATTCTACGAGAGCAGTCATTAAATACAGTGAACCCACGCACCTCTAAGCTACTCAAAGCCTTCCCTTCGCCAGAATAATGAAACTGAACAATAAGTGCTATTTCTGGTTCTGGCTGGATGGGATCATTAGCGCACAAGTTTAGTTCCGTAGATGATAAAGGGGTTTTTCCTAGAAAGTTATCTGCTCCTGGTAAATACCATGGAAATAAACCTTTAGGTGTATTATCATCCGTAGATAACACATCTTTAAAATCATCGGACTCTCCTGCCTGCGCTAAGTGACCTGCTTGATTACCTGCAATTCCGAGACCAATCCACTGTTGACCATTGGTTATATCCTCAAATGATAATAGAGACATACCTCTTCAATAACTAAAATTTATGTGAAGCATACCTAAAAGAGTAAAATTCTAGCAAGGGAATTGCGAATAGCTTCACTACTTAATTGTCGCTTTAGCCTCTATCCACTGCGACATATATTGCGTAGACTTCATACTATGATGTTGCAGCATCTGACCGATAAAATTTTTCGCGCGATGAGCTGGGAGATCACGATAAACAGACTCTACTTTATTCATAACGCCTTGCGTGATTTCATCCTTATTAAATCTCGCTTTAAGAATACTTTCTCCTCTCTTCTGAGCTACAATCCAAGCCCGCTTATCAGAGTAAAGAGCTATTGCCGCTTGAGCAAACATTTGCTCGTCCTCTTCCACCGCACCAGCCCAAGGAAGAGAGCCCTGAATCCCCTCTGCTCCAACCTTAGTCGTTACGCTCGGGGTTCCACAGATCATCGATTCTGTGAGCTTACCTTTTAAACCAGCCCCGAAGCGTAACGGAGCAAGGCAAACACGTGCTTTAGACATCACCTCCTGCGCATCCGCAACCCATCCTTTCACCAAGAAGCCCTCTCTCTCATTATGCAAGCTCACCGCCTTTGGAGGTGGATACGCTCCATAAATATGCAGCTGCGCCTCAGGAAGGCTCTTTCTAATTAACGGCCATATCTTTTCTTTCAGTTGCAGAACCGCATCCCAATTCGGTGCGTGTCTAAAATTCCCTATCGAAATAAAGTGTGCCCGACCCTCGAATGGGATGAAATCTCGTTCATGGATCTGAATGAGAAAAGGGCAGTGCACCATGAGAGTCTCAGGGACGAGATAAGTAGACTTAAGAAACTCCACCTCCTTATCAGAAATCACCAAGCTTAAATCACACCTAAAGATCGCCGCCGCTTCACGCAGAGCCATATCAGTCGTTGTCTCCGCTTTCTCGATAGGCTTCCCCGCCTTTATTGCGCGGTGACGTGCGTCACGCATACTATGCACATCCTCCATATCTAAAATCTTCATCGCGTTTGGACACGCTTGAGAAACCCGCCAGCCAAACTGCTCCTCCATTAAAAACCGATCAAAGAGCACCGCATCAGGATTTAATTCTGAAACGAAGATATCAAAAGAGCTACAGTTCAAAGAAATCTCATGCGTTATTATGTCCTCCAGAGATAAATCACACTCATGTTCCCCTCTCACCGCCGGACAAGCGTAATGGAGAGACCATCCCGCATCTCTAAACATCCGCAATAAACTGAGCATATGCCCGCCCGCCGCAGAAGAGTTTGGCTCAGGCCAGACATACCCAATGATAAGTAAAGTTCTGGGAAGCTCACACATAAAGAGAGTCATATACCGCCCCTATTGCCCTAAACCAACAAAAAGAGATCAAAGCGTAAATCGACTCATGTTAAAACGGCAGAAAAACTGTCAGTCTCTAAAACTCTTTTATGTTGTTTTCACATTGGTATCCTAGGTCCCCAAAAGGTTTCTTTTGTATATGGAACTAGGATCTTTTCTGATCCACTTATTGTATATATATTGTTCGGATCTTCAATACTATAGCTTATCTCTATCGTATGGTCTTTTAGATTTAATCTTGTCTGTTTGTAAGAAATTTCAATGAAGCCGTTTCTAAAAATTTCGCTCTTCTTTAAGTTCACCCTATCTTCTAAGACTAACTTATTTCCCTCATAAAGTTTATAATTAAGTGAGATTTTTAAATTTGAGGTTCTGTCTGGTTTGTTGAATAGTTTTTCATCAAAGAAACGTATGTATATATTGTAAGGGTTTCCATAAATCGTTCTCTTTTTACTTTGGCTTAGAGTGTTGCTGAAATTTATACGTATTACTCCTTCGGCTAATGCTATGGGAGGACAATTAAACCAGTGTCTTTCTTCTTTATAACTAAAGTAGAATGTTGCCAAGGCTCCAATAATGGTAGTTAGAATTACTAAATTGACTTTTAAATAGTTTTTCATATTGAAAAAACCTTCAAGGAAGGAATGTATATTTACCGATTACAGCCCCGTATTTCCAGTTTAAAAGATAGGCTACAGTCATTCATAGCAATCCAAGGATTGGTATAGCACTACGCTCCTATAAAACCTGTATTTCCAGATAAAAGCTAGCTAAGTAAGAGCTCTGGAAAAAAGATTAAAAAGAAACCCCATTCCTCGTTAGAAGAATGGGGTTGTTAATCTGGCGACGACCTACTCTCGCGGGACCTATCGTCCGACTACCATCGGCGCAAGTGCGTTTC
>CALLLS010000043.1 GCA_938008215.1 uncultured Verrucomicrobiales bacterium
TTTTACTTCGGATTAAAAACACAGTATTTTTGCTGAGCAAATAACATGAAAAATGATGCATTTGTGTTGAGTAGGTAAAACTACGCGTAATTATGAATCCATTTTTAGACCTTACCTTCCCGCCTAATTGGAAGGTCATGAACGCAGAGAGCATCGAGCCCGCCGTAAAGGAAGGAATCAGGGAGGCGGAAGCGGCGTTAGAGAAGATTAAAGGGCAAGACCTGAGCGGAGCGACGTACGCCTCCACTTATCAGGAACTAGAGGACGCCACGGAGAGTTTGTCACGTGCGTGGGGAAGAGTGAACCACCTTGATTCCGTGGCTAATAATGAGGAGCAACGTGAGGCGCTTAATAAAATGCTCCCTACGGTGACGGATTTTTACTCCGGCATCCCGCTGGACGCCAAATTATGGAAGGTCTTAAAGGCGGTAAGAGATGGTGCAGAATATAAGACGCTCTCACCTATTTTCCAAAGGCATATAGATGAAACTTGTGCGGACTTTATCAATGCAGGCGCAGACCTCTCTGATGATAAGAAGGCGCGTTACGCAGACGTGCAAGCAGAGCTCAGCCAAAAGACGCAGAAGTTCTCAGAGAACGTGCTGGATACGACGAATGATTGGGAGCTAATCCTCAATGATACTTCTAGATTAGCGGGACTGCCGGAGTCCGCTATCGCAGCGGCAAAGGCGGATGCGCTCGCGAACAAGCACGGATCTAAGGAGAGCCCTAAGTATCGCTTCACTCTCCAATACCCGAGCCTCATCCCTGTGATGCAATATGGAGAGGATGAGACGCTCAGAAAGGAACTCTGGGAGGCTAACCGCCAAGTAGGATGGAAGGGTGAGAAGGATAACAGTGATTTGGTAAGAGAGATCATCGCGCTCAGAAAAGAAAAGACGGCGCTTCTGGGGTATGAGAGCTTCGCGGACTGGACTACCAGCAGACGCATGGCGAAGAGTGGGCAAAATGCGCTCAACTTCATAGAAGATCTCCATGGTAAGATTAAGCCTGCCTTTGATAAAGAGTGCGTGGAGCTCCAGGAATATAAAGCGCATCATACGGGCAGAGAAGTAGCTCCTCTAGAACCGTGGGAAACAGGTTATTGGTCTGAGAAAAGACGGAAAGAGGAGTATGACTTTGATGAAGAAGAGCTACGCCCCTATTTCCCTTTGGATCAAGTGATGAGCGGAATGTTCGAGCTCGCGTCTACCCTCTTCGGTGTAGATATTCAAGAGTCAGAAGCGCCACCTTCTTGGCATGATGAGGTGACCTTTTATAAACTTATAGATAAAGCGGGCGGAGAGCACTTAGGTTCCTTTTATGCGGATTGGCATCCTAGAGAAAGCAAGCGCGGTGGCGCCTGGATGAATAGCTTTGAGACGGGGCTTCCTCCGATGGGCGGGCAAGAGAGAGAACCACACTTAGGTTTAATCTGTGGTAACATGACGAAGCCGGTGGGAAATGCTCCCGCTCTGATGACGCATAATGAAGTCCTAACGATTTTCCATGAATTCGGACATCTTATTCATCAACTCTTAAGTAATGTGGAGGTGAAAGCTCTTGCGGGCACAAACGTCGCATGGGACTTCGTGGAACTTCCCTCTCAGCTCCTAGAGAATTTCTGCTGGGCGCGGAAGTCCTTAGACTTTTTTGCCAAGCATTATGAAACAGGGGAAACTATCCCAGAGAAACTCTTCCAAAAGATGATTTCAGCGAAGAATTACATGAGCGCGACGGGCTTCATGAGACAGCTTTCTTTCGGAAAATTAGACCTAGAGCTGCATCTAAGAGAGCGAGACCTCTCTCCCGCGTGGGAAGAGATCGATGATGAGATACTAAAAGGCTACGAAGCACCTCTTGCTACACAGTCTGCATCGATGGTGCGTCGCTTCTCACACCTCTTCTCTAGCCCTACTGGTTACGCCGCAGGATACTATTCCTATAAATGGGCAGAAGTGCTGGACGCAGACGCCTTTACTAAGTTTGAAAAAGAGGGATTACTCAATCCAGAAACTGGGATTCTATATCGGGAGACAATCCTTTCAAAAGGAAACTCTGCACCACCAGAAAAGCTCTATAAGGATTTCATGGGTAGAGAGCCCTCACAGATCGCGCTTCTCAAGCGTGAAGGATTACTTTAGGAGAGCTCTGCTATGTTAAAGACGCTTTAACCCGGATTACTTGTCCCCCTCTGGTAATATAGGGAATGAAAACTCTATATACAGGAGGTCATTGCAGTGGTCTATGGCATATGCTCTGCCTAACGGTAAAATCGTCAAATAGAGTTCTATTTTTTTCACTCGTAAATCCCATCAAAAAGGATTTTGGGCTTGATACAGGTTTTCCTGAAACAATTACAGTATCTATAAAGGGACTGATATCAATCGACTCTCCATTATTAGTTACTTTTCCTATATCTATATATGTTTTTCCTTCATTAGGGGTATTTATATTAAGTTTGACTTTGCCAGAAGCTTCAACCTCAAGAGTGTAGCCTTTAATTTTTCCAGAATAGGAAAATTTGAGGCTCTCAATATCAATGTACCTGATGGAGCAAATTTTGAGCCCTTCTGTTTCTCCTCTCATACTTGTTTTTATAGCTTCATCTATCTGTGAGGCATTTCGCTGTAGAGTATCTCTGATATCTTCATATTCTGATAAAGAAAATTCCTTTGGGTTAACAAATACTGAGTAATTATACATCCCTTCATAAACAGGGTGATAGAGTGCTTCTCGCAAACATAAATAATGTTCTTCAGGTTTAATTTCTGTATACAAAGGTGGATGCCGTGAAGGGTTACAGATTAGCTTTCGTTTGTTCTTTTTTTCATAAAACAGTTTAAGAGTTATAGGGTTGTAACCAAGCATTCGACCGTAAGATTCGTGTAATATGACTTTCCCTTTATTTCCATTTAGGGTGAAAACATCCCTCTTAACAGGAGAACAGCTTACGAATAAAATATTGACGAAAAAAACAACAAAAAGAATAACGGTAGCCAAAGAAACAAAACAGAGAATATTGAACGTTTTAAGAAGAATTTCGTGAGTTTTTAGTAAAGTCTTGGGCATTATTAAAGAATATGACTTTAAATAGAGCCAAGCCAGTATGTTTTTTTAATCCTCTGAATAGTCTTTGTTGAACAATTTAACATCTGAGCAATTTCAGAATGTCCTATTTCTTTTGATAACAAGCTTAAAACTTTCTTGGTATCAACCTTGCCTCATGGTAAATAATTCCGAAGAAACGCTAGAGCTTGTCAAATTACAGAAAGAGCTGAACTCCCGGATTAAACTTCTCAGGTCTGAGGAGATTTTTTAGAATACTATCTTAGTGCTTGAGGGTATGACGCAATTTTTTGGATTACTTTTAAAATTCTAATTCTTGCGCTGGGATTTTCCCATTTGTAGCGCAAATTTGAAGTCTTCCACCTTTTTGAGGGTGAGGCTTTAGTTTTACTGCTCCACCACCAGCTTCCACGAGGAGTTGACCAGCAGCGATATCCCAGATATATATACTTGCTCCCACATAGGCATCATAACGCCCCGTGGCTATATAGGCTAATGCCAGAGCTGACGAACCAGAGTTCCTTGTCTTTTTCACCTTTCGCCAGATTTCTGTGAATTTATCAACACCTTTGCCTGAAAGGTCTGATGAACATCCCAGACTGACAAAACAAATGCTCGAGGCTAAATCTGCTCTTGGACTGCATGATATAGGCTGGCCATTTAGAGTCGCCTTTTGCCCTTTCTCCACCACCCAGAGCTCATCCATCATCGGGTCATAAATAACACCTAGTGTAATCACCCCTGCTTTCCTCAGAGCGATGGAGACACAAAAGTGGGGAATGCCATAGAAGTAATTTACGGTGCCATCAATAGGGTCTACAATCCACTGGTTTGGGCTGTCCTTTGCCCCTGTGATTCCTTCCTCGCCATAAAACGCGTAATCAGGGAAAGCTTTAGCGAGGAATGCCTCTATCTTATCCTGCGTTTGCACATCCAGCTCTAGCTTTATGTCATGCTGCAGAGACTCATTTACTTTCTTCTCCGCATAGAAATTCTCTTTAAGGAATGCACCTGCCATGCGTGCAGCATCAATTGCAGCGTATCGTTCAGTCATCTAATATATTATAATTTTAAGAAGGTGAGAATCAATCCTATTATGCGGGAATTATTTAGGGTTAGTAACGTAAAGTGGCTCAGCGCCCGTTAGGAGGGAATATCTGCTTTTACCTTGCCATTTACAAAGCACTTTGCAAAATCAAGCAAATCATGGATCAGTTAGCCGTAAATATCCGAAATTTCCTCCAATATCTCGTCGTTCACTTCATCGAAGATAAAGATAAAGCCACTCTTAAGCTTTCCAAATCAGAAGAGGAACAGCTCTTAAGCTTCCGTATTATTCTGAGTGAGCGGGATGTCGCTAGACTCATTGGAAAAAATGGATTCACCGCAAGTGCGATACGTAGCGTGATAAAAGCTGCGGGAGAAAAAGAAGACGTGAATGTTACGCTCCGTATTAATTCTATAAGCGAAGAGGAAGAGCGCCTAGCTTCTGCGGCGTAAATTTATCCTGTGCTGAACATGAGAATTTTATTCTTATTAGTAATCGGGATATTTTCTGCTCAAGCCCGTTTTGCAGAAGCACCATTCTCACTGACTCTAGAACTTGATAACCTGTCTCCTGAACAAGGAGAAGATATAGACATTTTTTCTGCCGAGCTTAGAGCGAGCGCCCCTATCAGCATAGATGATGGAAATATAATCGCTCTTACTACGTTTTACCAACGCCTTTTTTATAACTCAGACGGGAATATTCCCTTTGAGCAACTGAGTGCGGGTAGAGTAGGGATTTTCACGCTCACGGAGATTAATAGTGACTGGGATCTTCTCACATTGTCAAATCTTAGGTTTGCAATAGAGGATGGAGTGTCAGCGTCAGATGCCTTTACCTTTAGCGGACTCTACGGGGCTTGGTATGGTGGTTGGAAAAACCTTCTTATAGGTGGAGGGGTAGGAATAGTGACCAGGCTTGATGAGGCAACAGGTATCTTCCCCCTGATTTTCTTAGATTGGGAGTTCTACGATAAGTGGCATATTACGACTCGTCCGACACCAGGAACACGATTTGGACCAGGGATATCCTTTTTCTATGAATCAGATGAGAGGTGGGAGGTATTCTTCGGGGCGCGATACATTTCTCAGGAATACCAGCTCAAGAATGATTCTACTTATGAGTATAATACTGCTAGATTATTCACCACTTTACAGTATGGTCTCAGCGAGAATCTTTTTCTAAGTGCGACCTTAGGTGTTAATTTAGCGGGTGAGATGGAGTTTGACGGAGTAAGCACAGATTTAGAGCCAAGCATCTTTACTGGTCTAGACCTCTCATGGCAGTTCTAGGGCTTAGCTAATTACTTATGAGATGATAGAAGGGTAATAATTCCTTACCAATTCTTAATATCATCACCACCACCACTATCATCAATTCCGTCTTTACCAGTGGACCAAAGATCAAAGTCTGGATTGGTAGTAGTAGCATTGCTTGCGGCATCTAAATAATGAAATGGATTCCCCCAGGGGTCTATAACAACAAAGTCTTCATCCACCATATTTGCTGAATTACTAGGGTCTAGCATATCAAGGTAATTTTCTCTTGCCGTATCAATATTACCATTAGCGTCATATCCGCCTAGTTCTTGAAAAAGTGGAATGGAATTCGCCGCCGCATTATTACTTACTGGGTAAAATCCATAGTCTAATTTATAGGAGTCCAGAGCCGAACTTAGTAAAGCAATCTGTGTCTCTGCTTTTTTATATTTCACGCGGTCTCCTGCTTGATTCATCGCAACAAATCCAATTGATGATAATACTGCAATAATACTAATGACTATCAGCATTTCCATCAGCGTGAAGCCATTCTGTCTTAAGAGATAAGAAGTGGATTTCATATATGAATAATAAAGTGGCTCTAAATTATAGTTCAGCAGTAGTGCCTACATACACTTATTACTGAAGGCTTTGAATGATCTGAATCATCGGTAAGAAGAGGGCGACGACGATGCCTCCCACTACGAGAGCGAGAAAGACAATCATAAGAGGTTCAATAACTGAGGTTAAAGCTGTTATACCACTGTCTACTTCATCATCATAGACCTCTGCAATTTTCAGGAGCATACTAGGGAGCTGACCTGTTTCTTCCCCCACATCTACCATGCTTACCACCATATCAGGAAAGACCTTGGTCGCTATCATAGGCTGAACTACGGATTCACCCTCTTTCACGCTGTCATGGATTTTCTCAATGGCGTCTGAAATGATTACATTTCCAGCCGTCTCCTTAGTAATGTTCAGGGCTTGCAGGATCGGCACCCCAGAGGTTACGAGGGTTCCTAAAGTCCGTGTAAATCGTGATATAGAACTCTTGCGGTTTACATCGCCAAGAATCGGTAATTTGAGCATCATGTTATCGATAGATTTCCTGCCTCCTTTCGTATTTCCCCATGCCTTAAAGAGCATAAAAATACCAAAGATAATAGCGAAGAGCCAGACAGCATTAGGGATAGGACCAATGTCTCGCGCGATCATAAAATCTGACATTCCAAAGACAAAGCGTGATACAAAAGGGAGCTGTTGCCCCATACCATCAAACATCGCTTTAAACTTAGGAACGATGAAAACCATGAGAAAGACGAGAATGAGGACAGCGATAATCATAACGATGATGGGGTAAACCGCTGCGGAGATAATCTTATTCTTCAGCTTATCAGCCTTCTCCATGTATTCTGCTAAACGAGCAAGAACGAGTTCTAAAACCCCGCCTAGTTCACCAGCTTTTACCATGTTAACGAAAAGCTTATTAAAAATCTTAGGGTGCTGAGAAAGGGCTTCCGAATAAGTGGAGCCACTTTGAACGGAATTACTTAGCGCATTCACCGTTCCTTTCAGAACAGGATTTGGCTCCTGTTTAGCTAATACAGTAAGGCTTCTTAAAAGAGGGAGGCCTGCCTCTATCAGTGTCGCTAACTGACGCGTATGGATCATTAAAGTCTTAGGTGGGATCTTTCCTCCCGTTTTCGTCTTTCCCTTTGTTTTTCTCCCTTTTGTCGCGGTATGCTTGGCTTTCTTAGAGTTTGATGCTTCAGAAACGACAGAGACGTTCGTCGGGTATAAACCTTGACTTTTAAGCTGCGAAATAGCCTCAGCTTCCGTGCCAGCACTGATGGTTCCAGAAGTTTGTTGCCCGCGAGCATCAAGTGCCGTGTATTGAAAGTTAGCCATAAATTTAAAGAAAGAGCCTCAAAAAATATATTGTCCTCTTTTTGTTAAATTATTTTCAAAGTCCAATCACAGTCAAGAAATAAGCCAAATAAGGTTTGGTTTTACATACATGCGCTGTAGTGGGGCTTGTTAAAATGGGCTGATTTTTCTACTTATTTATTTTGGTAAGGTTGCATTTTTTTTCGGGGTGGTTTAGCCCAGAAAGAATGTCATCTAAAGTCCGTACTCGATTTGCCCCTTCGCCTACTGGTTTCCTACACCTTGGAGGTGCCAGAACTGCTCTTTTTAATTGGCTCTTCACTCGCCAAAATGGAGGGTCGTTGATCTTAAGGATAGAAGACACAGATGAAAAGCGAAACACGGAGGAAGCCTTCCAAGCAATATATGAGGGATTAGCTTGGATGGGGATAGATTGGGATGAGGGTCACCAAAAAGGAGGAGACTATGGACCTTATAATCAATCGCAGAGAACCGCGCTTTATCAAAAATGGTTCGATAAGTTACAGGCTGACGGCCGTGTTTACGAGGATGATCGAGCTTGGCGCTTTCGCTTTGATAGGAAGCCAGTCACAGTCTCAGACTTGGTCTGTGGTGAAACTACGATCGATTACGCCAATGAGGAAATCAATCCTGATATGACGATCCGTCGCCCCGATGGGAGCTTCACCTTTCATTTTGTAAACGTAGTGGATGATGTAGAGATGGAGATTACTCACGTGATACGCGGCGAGGACCATCTCATGAATACTCCTAAGCATATTCAGCTTTATGAAGCCTTCGGAGTCAAGCCGCCCATTTTCGCGCACATCCCTCTCATTCTTAACGATAGTGGGAAAAAAATGTCTAAGCGGGATGAAGGTGCTGCAGTTAAGGATTACCTAGCGATGGGTTTCCTTCCTGAAGCAATGACGAACTTCGTAGCCCTTCTCGGGTGGAATCCTAAAAATGATGAAGAGATACTTAGTGTGGAAGAGCTAATTAGTAAGTTCAACCTTAACCAAATCAACCGCGCACCCGCAAAGTTTGATCTTACGAAAGCCCTCTGGATGAATCAACAATATTTAGGAAAGCTTTCTGCAGATCAATTCCTGAAAGCAGTGCGTCCCTCATTAGAACAGGCTAATATCCCTACTGAGAATTCCACTCTGCCAAGAGCAGTGGCCGCCGTTCAGGAAAAGGTGTCCTCACTCAATGAGGTAGCAGACATGATTTCCTTTCTGTATAAGGATGATTTTCCTTATGATAATGATGCACTTGCTAAAGTAAGGAAAAATGAATCAGCTCCAGCGCTACTGGCTGCTCTTAAAGACGCTTGGAGTATCACAGAAAACTGGGATGAGGCTAAAGCTGTAATTGGAGAAACCGCTAAAGCGAACGATGCAAAAATGGGGCAACTCATGTTCCCCACACGTGTTGCTCTTAGTGGCTTAGGCGGGGGGCTAGACCTTGGAGAGATGATTGCCATCCTTGGAAAAGAGCAATGCGTGGCGAGACTAAAACGGTTTTCAGCTATCAGCTGAGTTATCAAATCAGTCCTTATCACATGAAAGACGTATACACGATTGAAGACCTCAGAGAACCTGAGAAAGACGCAGACAATGTTTTCTTAAGGGAGGAGAAGCCCGCCCGTCTTGCTGTCATTGGTGATCCCGTCGCTCATAGTAAATCACCTCAGCTCCATCAACCTGCGCTAGATGCCTTAAACCTTAATTGCACATACATTCGAGTAAACCTCAGTGCGACAGACTTCAATGAAGGGATCGATAGAATCAAGGCGTTGGGCTTTTTTGGGTGTAATGTGACTGTGCCTCATAAGGAGAGGGCGCTTGTATGGGCAGAGAATCCAGATGATTTCTCTGCACAAGTAGGCGTGGCGAATACCATATTATTTAATGAAGATAAATGCTACACTACCGACCCAGTTGGGTTAGAGTCAGCTCTTAAAGAGACCTTAGGGTACCATCTAGAAAGCGGAAGAATATTCATTACTGGAGCAGGAGGAGGCGCAGGGTCAGCAGTGTCTCAATACTTTTCTCAAAATGCTATTGGGCACCTTTTTCTCTACAACCGAACGCCGGAAAACCTTGATGCTGTTTATGAAAAAATCGTCTCTTCTTGTCGTGTAGACATGACAAAAGTCTCATGTCATGGTGGAGGTCAATATCCTGCTAGTGATGAAATAAGCCTCTTAATAAACGCCACATCCTTGGGCTTAAAGCAAGAAGACCCTTCACCGATACCTGAAGAGCTGATCCAGTCTCAGCATCTTGTATATGACATGACGTATGGGTGTGAAAACGCCCTAGCGCGGGCTTGTGAGAAAGTAGGCGCAAAGTATGCGAATGGGCTTTCTATGCTGCGTCACCAAGGTGCCGAAGCCTTTAAGCTTTGGTTTCCTGCAGAGACGCAAGACATGGATGTCATTTCCTTGATGGGACTGAATGAGTAATTAGTTTTCGTAAAAATCGCCACCTGCCAGTCTGCCGTATTGACTTTTCAGATCCTCTTACATAATTAACGATATGCCTTCAAAAGCGAAAGAAGAGAGCCCTTTATTAAACATCATCATTAACGTGTTGCTACCAGTGATGGTTCTTTCCTACATGAGTAAAGATGCGGCATTGGTGGATGAACCTAAGCCTTGGCAAATAGGCCCTCAAAAAGCGTTACTTATAGCTATAATTATCCCACTCGCTTACGGGATTTATCACTTCATCAAAAAGAAGGAGTTTAATCTCTTTTCTGCAATAGGGGTGCTCTCCGTGCTCCTTACTGGTGGGGTAACTCTTTATCTATGGAATCCAGATGGAACCGTTAAATCAGACGCCGCTCTTTGGTTTGGTCTAAAGGAAGCGATCCAGCCTTTAATTCTTGGTTGTGTCGTGTTGGCATCGCATTGGACGAAAGGCCCTCTCTTTAAGGAATTCATTTATAATGATGCCATTTTCGATGTTTCCCGCGTGGAAAAGAAGGTAGAAGAAAACAGCCAGAAAGAGGAGTATAAAGGGGTGGTCTTGCGTAATACCTTAATCTTTTGTGCAAGTTTCGTGGTGAGTGCCGTGCTGAATATGTTTTTAGCCCATCATTTTCTTGGCGCGCTGGACTTCACAGCTGAGAATGCTCAAGAGCTCTATAACCAAGGGGTAGCTAAAATTACAGGTTGGGGGTTCGTTGTCATTGGGCTTCCTCTCATGGTGATTGCGGGCTTCATTATCTTTAAGCATTCTAGAGATCTCCAAAACCTTACTGGGCTTGGTAAAGAAGAAGTTCTCCTTCTTGGCAGTTAGAATAAAGGTAAGGTAGCATAGGTAAATCATCAAAATTATGCGCCTCCTAGACAGATACATATTAACAAGAGTTATCGTAGGAACGATATTCGGTATCTTTTGCCTGAGTGCGGTTCTCTTGCTGGGGCAGCTTTTTAAAGAAATTAAGCCTCTCATAGAGGACCAACAAGCGCCGCTTTTAAAGATAATACAGTTCTTATGGAGTTCTGTGCCCTTCATGCTTACCTTTACTCTCCCTTGGGCATTTTTATCTGCTGTTGTCCTAGCCTTCGGTAAACTTTCTTCTTCAAACGAACTCATAAGTATAAGAATGGCAGGGTGGGGACTAGGAAGAATTGCTTTACCTATAGCAGTCATGGGAGCTCTGCTCTCAGGCTTCAGTCTTTGGCTTAACGGGACTATTGCTCCGCAGGCCAAAAATGATATTCAAACCCTTCTGCTAGAGGCGGTAAAAGAAAATCCTCAATCTTTCCTTAAGCCTGGCACTGTTCAAAAAAGGCTTGGTGATGGAAGTAGGCTTTATGTGGAAGATCGTGAGGGTAAAACACTAAAAGGGTTTCACTTCTATCAGCTAGTGAAGGGAAAGGATTTCCCTGTCAGCTATGTTTACGCGGAAGAGGTAGGTGTGACCGTTACAAAGGATCAACAAAACCTCTCTTTGGATTTAAGAGATGCTTATATTGAAAATAGAGAGGAATCTTCACCTATTCTTATTGCGGATCAAGCCCAGCCTTGGATCATTAAAATTCCTAATAATCAAAAAGGAAAAAAACTGGGGTCTATGACTAACCGTGAGATACGTGAAGACCTTACCACAAATGCAAGTAAGCATGACAAAAGGTCTATTCTTAAAAGGGAGAAGGAAATAAGCAAACGTCAGTCCATCGCGATGGCGTGTTTTTGTCTGGGGCTTATAGGCGTTCCTCTGGGGATCAATTCCAGTAGAAAGGAATCCAACTCCGGATTTATCGTTGCTCTATTGATTGCAGCCTTATATTACGGACTTCTTATGGGACTGGAAGGTGTTGGCAATACAGTAGCACTAAGACGTTTTATGATTTGGCTCCCAAATATCTTGTGTTTTGCATGCGCTATGCTTTTTTACCGTAAAGCCACTTTTAGTTAGCGGCACTTCTAGAAACTATACTTAAATGGAAGCAATACTAAAATATTTAAGCCAAATGTGGCATGGTATAGTTAGCTTCTTTAGCGAGAAGCCTCTAGATCCTTTTCCCTTTCGCCATGCCATTAAGGGATATTCTAAAGATACTCTTAAGTCAGACGCAAAAGCTGGGTTTAACGTCTTCTTTCTCGCTGTCCCGCAAGGAATGGCTTATGCCGCGATCGCAAATCTTCCCATCGCCGCGGGGATCATTAGTGGTGCCGCAGCCTCACTCATCGCCCCTCTCTTTGCTAGCTCTCGCTTCACTAACATAGGACCTACTAACGCGACTTCGCTTATGTTATTCAGTTACTTTGCTACCTCTGGTTATTCCTATGATGAGAAGTTGCTCGTCGTCCCCCTTTTAGTCCTCATGGTAGGGGTTTTGGCCACCATAGGAGCGTTTCTGAAATTTGCTGAACTCCTTCAGTTCGTAAGCCGGAGTGTATTGGTAGGGTATTTAACGGGGGCAGCTTCTCTTATTATGATGGGGCAGATGAAGCACGTCTTAGGGATTGCAGATATAATGAATCACACGAGTTCTTTTATCGGGCTCATTATAGAGACTGTTAAGAACTCCCCCCATTTAGCATGGCAACCTTTATCCATTGGAGTGTTAAGCTTTACTCTATATCAATTAGGCGAGCGAAAGTTCTCCAAATTGCCCGTATTCGGGGTAACCCTCATCATTGTTAGTTTTTTATCTTATCTGATTAAAGTGTTCATTCCTGCGGCAGGCTTTAATGAGATCGCTTGGTTTGGTGATATTAGTCTACACTCTTTAGAACCTAATGTCCCATGGCAGGGGATTGACGTTTGGGTAGCCATTAAGACCCTCATGCCTGTGGCTCTAGCCTTAACGTTTTTAGCTTCTTTAGAGAATACCGTAATGAGTAAAACCTTGGCGATTCAAAGCGGTTATAATATAGATGTGAATCAAGACATGCTCTCATTAGGTGTCTCTAACATTTCTTCTTCTTTCGTAGGTGGCATGCCCGTCTCAGGATCATTGATGCGCTCAGGGTTAAACTTTGCCTCTGGTGCTAAAACGGGGTTCTCAACCCTCTTCAACGGAATTTTTTGCTTTGTAAGCATCTACTTTCTCGCGGAATTGGACCTTGTTTCTAAAATACCTAAGGCGTGCTTGGCGGCCCTTATTATAGGCGTTGCGATCTCCTTAATTAAATGGGAGAATATCCGAGTTTGCCTCCAGTCTACTGCTGATGATGCCATCGTTGTAATTGCCACCTGTTTAGCCACTTTATTACTACCCCTACACATCACTATCTTCTTCGGAGTAATGCTCTCCATCGTCCTTTTCTTGAGAAAAGCGTCTAAGCCTGCCCTTGTAGAGTATGAATTTTCCGAAGAAGGAAGCCTCAGAGAAAGAGACATGAAAAAAGAGCGACAAATGCCTCAAATCTCTATTGTTCATGTTGAAGGAGCACTCTACTTTGGTGCGGCAGAGCTTTTTCGTTCTCAAATCCAAAGGATAGCAAATGACCCAAATATCAAAGTTATGGTGCTCCGCATGAAAAATGCATATCACTTAGATGCAACAAGTGTTCTCGCATTGCGTAACTTAGTATCATACGCTCGTAGCAACGATTGTCATGTCCTCTTTTCTGGAATGACTAAGGATGTGTATAAGATTCTTAAACGAGCAGGGATTATACCCAACATTCAGGAAGGTTGTAACCTTAAAGAAGGAGAAACAAATATCTTTATGAATCTGCCGAGCAATCCGAACATTTCCACTAGAGATGCCCTCATCCGTGCGCAAGAACTCTTGGGCACCAAAGAGGCAGATATCAAAATCTTCTTTGACCCCAGTAAGTGACTTATCATGGGCTATAAGCAGAGTAAGCTCAAAGTGGCTTAACTTGCCAGCCGTCTTTGTCATCAATTACCTGCCAGCCTTGTCCCTTTAGCTCATCACGGAGAGTATCACAGGTTGTCCAGTCTTTTTGTGCCTTTGCTACTGCGCGCTTCTCCGCTAATTCTGTAATTTCAGGAGGTATAGTTACTTGCGTTGGTGGGGTGAAGGTGGGAACCCTGACCCCTAAGGCATGAAGAACGGCATTTAATCCTATCCAAGAGTCCTTGGCGTCTGATTTAGAAAGTGCCTTTAGCCTCTTCAGCTGTGCAAACACTTTCCCGATACAGGCCTGTGTATTCAGATCAAACTGCAGGATATTCCAAGCGTCTTGAAAGAGACCGAAGTCTTTCTCCTGACATGAATCCTTAAATGCAGGAATCTCACGTACGCCATACTCCTCTTGGAATTCATGAATGGCGCGGGAGAGTTTTCCAAGAGCTTCACGTGCGGCATGAAGGGAATCTAAGGTGAAGTTCATCGGCTTGCGATAATGCGCGCCTAAGAGAGTATAACGCACTTCCATTGCGGAGTATCCTTTTTCTTCCAAGTCACCAAGTGTGTAAAAATTCCCAAGTGATTTAGACATTTTCCTACCGTCTACAAGGAGGTGCGTTACATGAAACCAATGGTTAGCAAACTCTCCGTCACAGGCACATTTAGACTGCGCAATCTCATTTTCATGATGCGGAAAGACGAGATCCACGCCTCCGCTGTGGAGGTCAAAGCTATCGCCAAGATACTTCTGAATCATGGCGGAGCATTCTAAGTGCCAGCCAGGGCGTCCTTTACCCCATGGGCTTTCCCAGAAATACGCACCGTCTTCTTCTTTATGTGCCTTCCAGAGCACGAAGTCACTTAAGGAATCCTTTTCATATTCATCTGCTGTGCTCGTACGTTCGTTTTGTGTTCTCCCTAAATCTAGCTCGCGCTCATCTAGTTTGGAAAGCCGTCCATATTCAGGGAAAGAAGAAATCTTAAAATAGACAGAGCCATCATCTGCGTGATAGGCGTGCCCTTTCTCCACTAAGCTCTCTATCATTTGAATCTGCTCTGGGATATGTGCCACTGCACTGGGTTCATCATGCGGGGGTAAGCAATTTAGAGCGGCACAATCCGCATGAAACTTTTCTGTCCATCCCTGGGTAAAGGTCTCTAGAGGGATATCCGCTGCAATAGCTCCCTTTATTGTCTTATCATCCACATCAGTAAGGTTTCTCACATGATACGTATGAAGTCCTCCTATTTCTAAGGTGCGCCTCAGCACGTCTTGTAAAATAAAGGTTCTAAAGTTCCCAATGTGAGCAGGTCCATAGACCGTCGGTCCACAGCAGTAAAAGCGAAAGCGTTCCCCATCAATGGGGGATAAATCCTGTGGCTTTCCTGATGCTGTATCGTAGAGTTTCATTGGCTTTGAAATACGCTAACTTTCTTTCCTCTTCTTTCTCAAGCCTTTGTTGACAATTCTCAAGTAAAGTCAGAGTCTTCCCACGCTACTAATATATAATGATACGCTCTTTTCTTTTCTCACTGATTGTCTCGCCCCTTCTTTTTGCGCAGTCCTCGCTCACTTGGGCGCATAAGGAAAGCGACTTGCCTGTTGATAAAAATGCCCACTTTGGCGAGCTGGAGAACGGCATGCGCTATGTAATTTATAAAAACGCGGAGCCTCCAGGGCGCATTTCCATGCGTCTTCACATAGATGCGGGATCTCTCCGTGAAGCGGATGACCAGCGCGGAATGGCGCATTTCCTGGAGCACATGCTTTTTGAAGGGAGTAAGAATTACACGTCCGCAGAACTCATCCCTGAAATGCAAAGACTTGGTATTGCATTTGGCGCCCATGCTAATGCTTACACCTCATTTGATGAAACCGTTTATATGTTAGATCTCCCAAATCTTCAGGAGAAGACACTCAAGCTTGGTTTTACTGTCATGCGTGACTTCTGTGATGGAGCTCTCCTCCAAGAAAATGAAGTGGAAGCAGAACGCGGCGTTATTCTATCTGAGAAGAATACGCGAGACTCGGTGGACTTCCGCCTCATGAAACAGCAGTTTCGCTATCTCATTCCAGAGCACCTCGTCGCTACACGCTTTCCTATAGGAATAGAGATGACCATTAAGGAGTGTCCGCAACCGCGCATAAAAGATTTCTACGATACTTTTTATGATCCTCGTCTGACGACTTTCGTTGTAGTGGGAGACATCAATGTAGAGGAATTTGAGCAAAAAATTAAAGACACCTTTTCATCCTTCACCCCAAAAGAAGAGAAGATCACTACCTCGTCTTATGGAACGATTACCGAGCCCTCTTCACTACAGACGGCACTCTTTACAGATCCAGAAGTGGATGAAGAAGATGTTTCCATTATCCGTTGTTATAAGCACACCTCTGTTCCAGATACTACGGAGCAAAGAGAGAAAATGCTGCCGCTAGACATCGCAAACGCTATAGTCTCTCGCCGTCTAGAGAAGATCGCTAAAGAAGAAGGCTCGCCTATTAATACAGGAGCTTCCTATCAGAATACCTGGTTTGATGAAGTAAGCTTTGGCTCTCTCTCAGTCACTCCATCTGATGGAAAGTGGAAGGAATCCGTCGCCATTCTAGAGCAAGAGTTCCGCAGGGCTTTACTCTATGGGTTTACGAAATCTGAATATAAAGAGATCACGAGTAAGCTTCTGAAAAATGCTCAGGTAGAAGTGGAAGCTGCAGGCTCCAGACAGTCCGCCAGCATAGCCATGCAGATCATACCAAGTATCAATGATCGTAAGGTCTTCACGCACCCTAGCACAGATTTAGAAGCTCTCGAATCTATCCTTTCAGACCTCTCACCAGAGAAATGCCATGAGGCTTTTAAAGCGTTTTGGGACATCCCAGGCTATCATCTCATCCTTACTACTGTAGAAGACAGCGGGAATGATGCGGAGGTGCTAAAAGAGCTCTATCTAAAAAGTTCTGAGACTGCGCTACAAGCCCCAGAAGAAAAAGAAGCTCTCATATTTGGCTATGAGAACTTTGGCGGAGAAGCAGCAATTGCCTCTGAGAACCATGTTGAGGATTTAGATATACACCAACTCACGCTCGATAATGGGGTGAAGATAAACCTTAAGAAGACTGACTTCGAGAAAGGAAAAGTTCATATCCAAACGCGTATCGGAGGAGGGTTAGCGTCAAGCAATCGCAAAGGGCTCGCGAGTTTTATGCAAGCGATCTTCACTCCTGGTGGATTAGGCAAACATAGCGCAGATGATCTAAGGCAAATCTTCTCTGGAAACGCCATCACTACCGAATTTGTCATCGATGAAGACGCCTTCGTTTTTAATGGGCTTACCAACCAAGAAGATCTTTCCCTTCAGTTAAAGCTCCTATGCGCCTATCTTACTGATCCCGCATATAGGGAGGAAGCAGTGCGTCTCTATAAAAAGTCACTACCAGACTCTTATGAGCAGCTTGCGCAAACCTTAGAGGGAAGCTTCCAATACCTGAATGCCTACGCTCATGGAGAGGATGTCAGGTTTGCCATTCCTACAGAGGAAGAAGCGGCCGCTTTTAATGCTAATAAAGGGATCACTTGGTGGCTTACCTCGGCATTGAAGGATTCACCTTTAGAGATTTCCATCATCGGGGACATAGATTTAGAGAAAACTAAAGAAGCGCTTCTGAATTCATTCGGGACACTGCCTTCAAGCTTGGGTCGCCTCGCTTCAGCACAAACGCCAATGCCGCTTAAAAACCTTCCTGAAACAGGCACAGAAAAAACCTTCACCTATAAGTCCGAACTCGACCGTGCGGCCGCCGTTACTAGTTGGCGCACTGGCGGAATGACGGATAACATTGCAGAAGCGCGTCGCCTTAATATTCTCGCCAGTATTCTCACCAATCGCATGCGAGAGGAAATCCGAGAAAAGCTGGGTTCTTCCTATTCACCCACGGCACGCGTAAAAATGAGCGAGACCTTTGAGAATTATGGAGACCTGACAGCATACTCTCTCTGTAAGCCTGAAGACATAGAGAAGATTAACGCTCTGCTTATTCAGCTTGGCGAAGCCCTCGCCACGGAAGGTGCAACCGAAGATGAGCTAGAGCGCGCTAAAAACCCTGTTTTAGAGCAGATAGATGCCTCTCTCCGGCAAAATTCATACTGGCTCCTAACCGTAATGAATCGCTCTCAATCTGAGCCTAAACGCCTGGACTGGGCACGCTCTAGATCAAAGGACTATGCCGACATCTCCCTAGATGATATCAATGCCTTAGCTCAAAAATACCTCAAGAAAGAGAACGCCATCATCTATTCCCTAAAACCTGAATAAATGGCAGGGTAGCTGGCACCAACGGATAAAAACTCTTTTCACTCTCTAGATTTCACTATTCACTATTTCTGATGTCATTCTTATCCATCCAAGACGTTCACGTTCACTATAAAAAAGCTGGAGGCTTCATGAAGCCTGCCACCACTATAAAAGCTGTGAATGGGGTGTCTCTTGATATTCA